>BTUT01000305.1:0-4495 GCA_045862935.1 Acidimicrobiia bacterium | reverse complement strand
CGCGGCGACGGCCGCGACGACCCACAACCCCGGGCCCGTGTCGCGCCAGCGGTCGGCGAGGCTCTCCTCGGCGACGGTGACGACGGTGACGAGCACGCTCACGGCGTGCTCGTCGTGTGGTCGTGGGTACCTCGTGGGGGGCGCGTGCGGTGCCGGGCCGGGCTCATGCGGTCTGCCGGGCGATCGCCGCGTCGATCCCGAAGACCCGGAGTGCGTTCTCCCGGAGGAACTTCGGCCACACGTGGTCGCGGAACGGCACCGCGGGCAGCTCGGCGAACTGACGCTCGAGCGTGAGCCCCGAAGGGAAGTAGCCGCAGTACATGACCTTGTCGGCTCCGCGCGTGTTCGCGTAGTCGATGATGTCGCGCGGGTAGTGCTTCGGCGCGAACGCGCTCGTCATGGAGTGCAGCCCGGGCCACTTCAACATGAGCTTCACCGCGAGCGCGGTCCACGGCTCGGCGCCGTGCATCATCACCAGCGTGAGCTCGGGAAAGTCGTAGCAGACGCGATCGAGCCGCATGACCTGCTGGGGAGCGCTCGGCATCCGCGGGCCCACGATGCCGGCGTTCACGCACATCGGCAGGCCGAGCTCCACGCAGCGCATGTAGATGGGGTACATCAGCGGGTCGTCGATGTTCACCTGGGGCACCTGGCCGCAGGGGAAGCACATCACCGACACGATCCCGTGCTCGTCGTGCGCGCGGGCGATCGTGCGGACTGCCTCCATGCCCTCGTTGGGCCGGACGGACAGCTGGAGCACGAACCGGTCCGGGTAGCGCTCCCGGGCCTCGAGGCTGCGGGGTGACACCCCGGTCATGGCGACCGCGATGCCGAACGCGTCCATCTTGTCGACCACCCACTGCACCACGTCGGTGCCGGGCTCCACGAGGTCGGGGACGCCCTTGAACATGTACTCCGCGGGGAACTCGAAGTCCCGCGCGCTCTGGGGGTCCTTGAGCAGCGGGCGGAAGAAGTCGTAGGCCGCCTTCTTCTCCTCGACGCTCGTGAACGGGAAGCCCAGCTGGAGGTCGATGATCCCGACGTCGGTGGGCATCGCCATGGGACGGGAGCGTAGCGAGCGCTCGGTCCGGGGCCCTGGGCGTCGGTGTCCGGCGTCGGCGTCCGGCTTCGGCGCTCAGGCGTCGCCGGCCGGCTTCACCACCTTCTCGCCGATCGGCGACCAGAACGACATCGCGACGGTGTCGACGGCGAGGGCGTCGCTCATGTGCATCGTCCCGTTGACCACGGCCTCCTGGATCCTCGCCATCACGCCGTCGGGCTCGCCCTCGAGCTCGTACACGAGGAGGTAGCCGTGATCGGGGCGGGGGAGTGGGGAGTGGTGGGTGATCTCGGTCTCTCGCAGGGCGAACCGCTGGGCGCTGCGCATCCCCGGTGTGGCCAGCACCTCGGGCAGGTGCACGGTGTCGTACCACGTGTTGAACTCGTCCTCCCGACCCTCGACGGGGTTCGAGAAGACGAGATAGGTGGTGAGGTCGGCCATCGGCTCACTCCTGGTCGGGTCGCCGGCTCGGGCGATCGGGCGGATTGTGGCACGATTCCCGCGTGCGGGCAGCCGTGGTGGAGAGGCTTCCGGGCAGGCCGTCGATCACCGATCTCGACCTCGACGAGCCGGGGATCGGCGAGCTGGTCGTCCGGGTCGAGGCATCGGGTGTGTGTCACAGCGATGTGCACGCGATGCACGGGCACGGGATGACGTTCCCGGTCCCGTTCGTGCTCGGACACGAGCCCGCCGGTGTCGTCGAGGCGGTCGGCCCCGGAGTGCGCCACCTCCACCCGGGCGATCACGTGGTCGCGTGCCTGTCCGTGTACTGCGGCCACTGCCCGAGCTGCGTCACCGGGAAGCCGTACCGGTGCTTCACCGACGACTACGCCCGCGGCCCGGACGCCCCCGCCCGCCTGCACCGCGACGGCGAGGTGGTGCACCAGTTCGTGGGGCTGGGCAGCTTCGCCGAGCGCATGCTCGTGAGTCAGAACAACGTGGTGAAGGTCGATCCCGCGTTGGCGCCGTCACGCGCCTGCCTGCTGGGCTGCGGGGTGCTCACGGGAGTCGGTGCGGTGCTCAACACCGCGCAGGTCCCCGTCGGCGCGACCGTGGCGGTGGTGGGCTGCGGCGGCGTCGGCCTCTCGGTGATCCAGGGTGCGCGACTCGCGTACGCGCGGCGCATCGTGGCGGTCGACGTCGACGACGCGAAGCTCGATCTCGCGAGGCGCTGCGGAGCCACCGATCTCGTGAACGCGACGACCGACGACCCGGTGGCGACCGTGGCGGCCCTCACGGGTGGCGGCGTCGACTTCGCGTTCGAGGCGATCGGGCGCCCGGCGACGATCCAGCAGGCTCTCGCGATGACCGGTATGGGGGGCACGATGACCGTGGTCGGGATCGCCGATGCGGCCGACCAGCTCTCGTTCACCGGTGCCGACCTCATGATGGGCAAGCGGATCCAGCAGTCGCTGATGGGCTCGAACCGCTTCGCCGCCGACATCCCCATGCTCGTCGACCACGCGCTCGCCGGCCGTCTCGACCTCGACGCGATGGTGAGCACCGAGCGGTCCCTCGACGACGTACCGACCACGCTCGACGAGCTCGACGCCGGTCGCGTCCTCGGCCGCGCGGTCATCACGTTCTGAGGCCTGCTGGGGCGGGCACCGGAGCGGGACCGACGGGCTCCGCGCGCGCCGGTGCGGTGCGGCGCGGCGACGCCCTCGGCGCCGCGTCAAGCCTCCTGGCGCGTCACGCTCCTCGGCGCATCGATGCTCCGCCCGGCGAGCAGCCGCGAGACCACGATCAGCACGGTCATCACCAGCGCGGTCGTGGCGCCCACCGCGAAGCGGCCCGACTGCTCGTAGAGGAACCCGGCGACGAGCCCGGTGATCCCCGCCGCGGCGAGCCCGGTCGCGCCGAGCAGCCCCTGGGCCGACGACGTGTGCTCCGGCGGCCCGGCGAGTGCGGCCGACACCTGGTTGCCGGGCATCGTGAACGAGTCGGCGACGGCGTGCACGATCGAGGCGCCGAGGAGCATCCAGAGGCTGGGGAGCACGCCGTAGGAGAAGGTGCACACCGCCGCCACCCCGAGGCTCACGGTCACGACGCGCAAAGGGCCGCGGCGCTGCGCGACGCGCCCACCCACCGGCGCGAGGAAGATCATCGGGACGGTGAACAGCGACAGCGTCAACCCGATGAGCCACGTCTCGGCTCCGCGGTCGCGCAGCAGCACTGCCCAGATGGCCTCGAACATGCCGACGGTCACGTAGAAGGCCACCGCCACCGCGACGGTCGCCTGCATCGCCGGGATCGCGAGGAGCGCGCGGAGCGCGCGCCGGTGATCCCCCGCCTGGCCCGCGCCGAGATCGAGTCGGAACGTGACGACGAGCACCGCGACGAGGACGCCGGCGAGGAGCCAGAACGGCGCGCGGATCCCGAGCAGCTCCGCGGTCACCGCGGCGAGGAGGGGACCGAGCAGGAACCCGGCGACGTCGAACGACGCGAGCCGCCCGAGGTTGTTGCCGACGTACTCGGGGTCACGGGTGATCACGATCCGGCGGATGGCCGGACCGACCGCGCCGCTCCCGAGGCCCAACAGCAGTCGCGCGAGGACGAACGCCCAGAACTGCGACGCGAGGGCGCTGCCCACCATCGCCAGCGCGGCGAGCAGCACACCGCCCCGCACCATGAACGCGACGTGGCCCCGGTCGGCGTAGCGCGCGAGGAAGATCTGCGCACCGAACCCCGCGAAGAAGCCGGCCGCGACGATGAGCCCGAGCTGCGTGGCCGAGAAGCCGAACCGGTCGCGCAGGTCGGCGAGCAGCGTGTAGATCGACCCGTAGCCGAGCGACATGGCCGCCGAGACGAGGCAGTACGCCAGCAGGCGACGGCTCGACCGCGCCCCGCGCTCGTCGCGGCCCGCACGGCTCACCGGGCCGGCGCGCGCGGAGCAGTGATCATCGGCGAACGATAGGGCACGAGGCAAGGTGCCGCTCGGTGGCGCCCGGGGCGTCACGGCGGCCGCGCTCCGCCGGATCGCGCTCGCCCCCGAGGTCCGCGTCGAGGGTCCCCGGCCCGTCCCGCACCGTGACCGAGGTCACCCCCACCAGCTCCGCCCGATCGGTCATCATGGTCCGACCGGTGCTGATCCCTCCCCCGGGGATCCACCCGCCCGACGGGAACCACCCACCCGCTTGCCCGCCGGGACCACCGCCCGACCCAGGAGTCCACGATGCGTCGTCTGTCGCCCGAGGCGCTGTCCTCGCTGTCCGCGCGCCATCCGGGTCGCACGCTCCTGGTCTGGGTCGTCGCGCTGGTCGCCGCGTTCATGACGTCGAGCGCCCTGCTCGACGGCGCGCTCACCAGTGACGCCGAGCTGACCAACAACCCCGAGTCGGTCCGTGCCGAGAAGCTGCTCGAGGACCGGCTCGGGGCCGACACCATCGGGCAGGTCCTGATCCTGCACTCCGACGCGATGACGCTCGACGACGA
>BTUT01000304.1:0-4496 GCA_045862935.1 Acidimicrobiia bacterium | reverse complement strand
GCCCCGGCGCGCAAGCGTGCCGCGCGTGGCACGGGCGGACGGCGTGCCGCCGGGGGTGAAGGAGGCATCGCGCGCGAACGCGGCAGAGGGCGCGGGTGCGCTGGTGCGCGAGCACCCCGGGTTACCGGTTCTCGTGCGGGTCAACGGGATCGAGACGCCGTGGTTCGAGGGGGACGTCGCGGCGGCGCTCGTCCCCGAGCTCACCGGGGTCGTGGTGCCGAAGCTGGAGTCGAAGGGCGACGTGGCCGCGGTGAGCGCCGCGCTCGCCGCCGCGGGTCTCGCGCACCTGGGCATCCTCGCGGGGATCGAGAGCGCGGCCGGCGTCGCCCGCGTCGAGGAGGTGCTGCGCCCGCCCGTGCGGTGGTGCTACTTCGGCGCCGAGGACTTCGTCGCCGACATGGGTGGAGTGCGCACCGAGTCGAACCTCGAGGTGCTCTACGCCCGCTCACGGGTCGCGCTCGCCGCGCGCCTCGGCGACGTGCACGCGATCGACCAGATCCTGGCCGACTTCCGCGACGACGACCGCTACCGGCGCGACGCACGGGAGGCGCGCGCGCTCGGCTACCGCGGCAAGCTCTGCATCCACCCCGCGCAGGTGGTCCTCGCGCACGAGGTGTTCACACCGTCACCCGACGAGGTGGACCGCGCGCGTCGTCTGCTCGCGGCCTACGACGCCGCGGCGGCGCGCGGCGAGGCGACCCTCGACTTCGAGGGCGAGATGGTCGACGAGCCCATGGCCCGCCGAGCCCGGTCCGTCCTCGACGCGGCCCCTCCCGACTGAACGCGGCGCTCGCTCGCGCTCGCCTCGCTCGTTCTCGCGCCTCGCTCGCGCCTCGCTCGCGCCTCGCTCGTTTCGGCGGCGGAATTGGTTGCTGGACGACCAGAGCTGTCGCCGAAACGAGCGAGCGTCGTCAGTGGGGGACGTCGCCCGCGAGGGTGATGCGGTTCATCACCCGCCGGTAGCCGTGGTAGTCGTTGATCGGGTTGTGCCACGTGCAGCGGTTGTCCCACAGCGCGAGCGACCCGACCTCCCAGCGGAACCGGCACGTGAACTCCGGGCGCATCGCGTGCTGGAACAGGTGCTGGAGCAACCCGCGGCTCTCGTCCTCGGTCCAGTCGACGAAGCGCGCGGTGTGGGCGGGGTTCACGTAGAGGGCCTTGCGCCCGGTCTCGGGGTGGGTGCGCACCACCGGGTGCTCGGCGACGTACTCGACGTTGTCGTCGTAGCCGCTGTCGCGGATGCGGTCCTCCCGCGTCTTCGACACGTCGGCGAGCGCCGAGCTGTTGACGGCCCGCACGCGGTCGAGCATGCGCTGCAGGCCGGGTGAGAGCGCGTCGTAGGCGGCGTACATGCTCGACCACATCGTGTCGCCGCCGTGCGGCGGGACCTCCCGCGCGATCAGCAGCGTGCCCATCGGCGGACGCTCGAGGTACGCGGTGTCGCTGTGCCAGACCCCGCCGAAGTTCACCGTCTCGTGGGGCAGCTTGGCGATGGCGATGATCTCGGGGTAGTGCTCGATCCCCTTCACGAACGGGTACTCCACCGGCTCGCCGATGCGCTTCGCGAACGCCATGAGCTCGTCGCTGCCGAGGGTCTGGTCGCGGAAGAACACCACGAGGTGCTCGAGCCACGCCCGGCGGATCTCGGCCACGGTCGATTCGGGGAGGTCCGTCGCGAGGTCGACCCCGCGGATCTCCGCGCCGAGCGCGCCGGCGATCGGCGCCACCTCGATCCTGGTGTAGCCCCCGTCGCCGTCCCTGGGGTCCCGGGTGTCGCCCCCGGGGGCGTCGCGGGGGTCGCCCTGGGTGCCGCTCATGGTGCCGGTCTACACGCTTCCGGCAGCGGAGAGCAAGATTTCCGGATCACGAGAGCGATGATCTCGCAGGCCGGGCCAGCCAGGTCAGGCCGGGCCAGGTCAGGCCGGGCCGGGTCAGGTCAGGTCAGGCCGAGCATCGTGAGTGCGTTGGTCCGGGCGATCATCACGAGCTCCTCGGGCCTGACCTGGGTGGCGAGGCGCTCGAGGATCTTCGGGGTGTCGGGCCAGGTGGTGTCCTGGTGGGGGTAATCCACCTCGAGCACGAGCTGGCTCACGCCGATCCGCTCGCGCAGGGCGACGCCGGTGTCGTCGTCGAAGAACGACCCGTAGATCCGTCCCGCCATGTAGGTGCTGGGCGGGCGGTCGACGAGGGGGTCGACGCCCGCGTACTCGGCGTGCTCCCAGACCTTGTCGAGGCGTTCCAGGACGAACGGCATCCACCCGATCTGGCTCTCGCTGTAGACGATCCGCAGGCGGGGGAAGCGCACGAGGTTGCCCGAGAGGAGCCACTCGACCAGCGAGACCTGCGCGGCGCTGAAGGTGAGCGCGGTGTTCGCGGCGCGGGGGGCCCACGGGCTCACGTCGGCCATCTTCGAGCCCGAGCCGATGTGCAGGCCGAGGACGACGCCGGTCTCGTCGCACGCGGCGAAGAGCGGGTCCCAGTGGCGGCTCGGATCGTGGATCGACGGCAGTCCGAGGTAGCTCGGCATCTCGGTGAAGGTGATCGCGCGTGCGCCCGCGGCCGCGCACCGCAGCACCTCGTCGGCCGCGAGCACCGGGTCCCACAGCGGCACCAGCGTGAGCGGGATGAGGCGGCCGCCGGAACCCGCGCACCACTCGTCGATCATCCAGTCGTTGTAGGCCTGCACGCAGCGCAGCGCGAGATCCTTGTCGTGTGCTTCGAGGAACATCTGCCCCGCGAAGCGGGTGATGTACGGGAAGCACAGCGACCGCTCGACGCGCACCGCGTCCATGTCGGCGAGCCGGGCGACGGGGTCGTAGCAGCCGGGGCGCATGTCGGCGAACGCGATCGCGCCGATCGTGTGCTCCTCGACCGGGAGGCCCGCGCAGGCCACGACGGTGGGGATGGCCTTGGGTGCCTGGTCCTCGTAGAGCCACCAGTCGACGATCGGGCCGTCACCCCCCTTCACGTAGCGGATCGCGCGCGTCTGCGGGTCGTACTGCGTCTCGCAGGTGTCCTGCACCACCCGCGGGCCCCGCTCGCGGTCGGCGGCCGGCAGCCGGTCCTGCCAGACGTTGGGCGGCTCGACGACGTGGTCGTCGGCGGAGATGATCCACGGAAGGTCGCGCGCCGTCATGCGAGGATTCTCCGCGTTGGGTCGAAGGGCTGTCTACCCCGAGACCGCTCGCTGGCCGTCGGGGCCGCGCGGATCACCTCCGGGCCCTCGACCGCACCGTCCCGGCGTCGAGGGTCCTGAACTAGGGTCCCCGCGATGAGCGACGACTTCCTCGACGCGCTCGACGGGCTGGGGCTCGCCGCCGCGATCCGCGCGGGCGACCTGACGGCGCTCGAAGCCGTGGACGGCGCGATCGCGCGCGTCGAGGCGCGCAACCCCACCTTGAACGTGATGGTGGCCGAACGGTTCGACGCGGCGCGCGCGGAGGCTCGCGGCCCACTGCCCGATGCCCCGTTCGCGGGGGTGCCGTTCCTCGTGAAGGCGCTCGGGGCCAACGTGGCCGGGCTGCCCACCTCGCGCGGCTCGCGCCTGTGGGCCGACGACGTGGCCGAGGCCGACAGCGAGGCCGTCGCCCGGTTCCGGCGGGCGGGCCTCGTGGTGCTCGGGATGACGAACACGCCCGAGCTCGGCCGTAACGGCAGCACCGAGCCCGTGCTGCACGGGCCGGCGCACAACCCGCGTGGCCTCGGCTTCTCGACGGGCGGGTCGAGCGGGGGATCGGCGGGCGCGGTCGCGGCGGGCATCGTGCCGGTCGCGCACGCGAACGACGGCGGTGGGTCGATCCGCATCCCGGCCGCCGCGTGCGGCCTGTTCGGCCTCAAGCCGTCGCGGGGGCGCGTGCCGAACCTCCCGGCCGTCGACTCGTTCGCGTACCCCGTGGGCTGCACCCACGCGGTCACGCGCACGGTGCGCGACAGCGCGGCGCTGCTCGACGCGATCGCCGGCCCGTCGGTGGGCGACCCGTTCGCCGCGCCCGCGCCGACGCGCCCGTTCCTCGACGAGGTGGGCGCGCCGCCGGGCCGTCTGCGGGTCGCGTTCGCGACCCGGACCCCGCGGGGTGAGGACGCGGACGCCGAGGTCGCCGACGGGGTGACCCGCATGGCGGCGCTGTGCGAGCAGCTCGGGCACGATGTCGCCGAGGCATCGTTCACCTACGACGTCGACATGCACGGACGGGTCATGAGCCGGGTGATGGGCGTGAGCGTCGCCGCGGCGGTCGACCGGCGTCTCGCCGGTCTGGGTCGCGAGCTGCGCGACGACGACCTCGAGCCGTTCACCCGGGTGCTCTACGACGCGGCGTCGGCGAGCGCCGGTGTCGACATGTTCATCGCGCTCCAGGACTGCGAGCAGCTCACGCGCGAGATCGCGCCGTTCTTCGAGACGTTCGACGTGCTGCTCACGCCCACGCTCCAGGTGACGGTGCCGCGCCACGGCTTCGCCGACACGACCCGGCCGGAGACGATGGTGAACGCGGCGAAGG
>BTUT01000303.1:0-4503 GCA_045862935.1 Acidimicrobiia bacterium | reverse complement strand
GCTGGTCATCAGGGTCGCCGTGGTGGCGAGCGGGGGCGGGGGTCCCGGCGGCGCCGCGAGCCCCACGGCGCGTGGGCCGCGCGCGGGCGGGGAGGTGGTGTGGGGCCTCGAGGCCGAGACCACCGGGGGCTGGTGCCTGCCCCAGGCCCAGCTCGCGGTCTCGGGGATCGTCGTGGCCGGCGCCGTCTACGACACGCTCGTCACGCGGAGCTCGAAGGGCGCCTACGTCCCCTACCTCGCGAAGTCGGTGACCCCGAACGCCACCTTCGACCGGTGGACGATCGAGCTGCGTGACGGGGTGAGGTTCCACGACGGCACCCCGCTCGACGCGGGCGCGGTGAAGCTCAACCTCGACACCTACCGGGGGCTCAACCCCCGCTTGCCCGCCCGGCTCACCCCGTTCGTGTTCGCCAACGTGGCTGATGTCCAGGTCACGGGGCCGTTGAGCCTGCTCGTGACGACGAAGACCCCGTGGCCCGCGTTCCCGGCCGTGCTCTACGGCAGCGGCCGGTACGGGATCGCGGCGCCGGCCCAGCTCGCGGATCCGGCGACGTGCGCCACGAACCTCATCGGCACCGGCCCGTTCGAGAAGGTCGAGTGGCGCGTCAACGAGCGGTTCGTGGCGGTGCGCAACCCCGACTACTGGCGGCCGGGGCTGCCCCGTCTCGACACGATCACGTTCCGCCCCGTTCCCGACGCCAGCGCGCGCCTGACGCAGCTCCAGGGCGGCGCGCTCGACGTGATCCACACGTCGAGCATCGACAGCCTCGTCGCACTGCGCGAGATGGCCCGTGACGGCGAGGTGCGACTCCACGAGACGACGCGCGGCGGGGACGTCTCGTACATGATGCTCAACGCCTCGAAGCCGCCCTTCGACGACCTCGTCGCCCGGCGCGCCGTGGCCCACGGCCGCGACACGGCCGAGATCAACCAGATCCGCAACCGGGGCATCCCGGTGCTCGCCAACGGCCCGTTCAGCCCGGGCACGATGGGCTCGGTGGCGGACTCGGGGATGCCCGAGCCCAACCTGCGCAAGGCGCGCGCGCTCGTGGCCGAGTACACCCGGGCGCACGGCCGTCCGCTCTCGTTCGAGTACCTCACGAATCCCGAGCCCGACACCCTCGCGATCGCGCAGCTCGTGAAGGAGCAGGCCGCGTGGGTGGGGATCGAGGTGACCATCCGCACGGTCGACCAGCCGACCCTCATCAACGAGGCGCTCGCCGGGTCGTTCCAGGCGATGGGCTTCCGCAACCACGCCGGCACCGAGCCCGACGTGCAGGGCGTGTGGTGGCGGTCGGACTCGCCCGTCAACCTCGGACGCATCGCCGACCCGGAGATCGACCGGCTCCTCGACGCGGGGCGCGTGGAGATCGACCCCGCGGAGCGCGCGGCGATCTACGAGGATCTCTCCCGGCGCTTCGGCGAGCAGGTCTGGAACCTCTGGTCGTGGTACACGGTCTGGGCCATCGCCGCGAAGCCGAACGTGAAGGGTGTGCTCGGGCCACCGTTGCCCGACGGCGCCGGACGACCGACGGTGCTGGCCGGCCTCGCGCCCGTCGTCGGCGAGTGGCGCAGCGACGCCTGACGCCCCGCCAGCGCCGGCGCGACCGCGAACGTACGATCCCGGGGTGACCCGGTACGCCGAGCACCTCGCCGACGCGTGGTCGGAGTTCTGGAGCACCGGCGACGCGCGCGCGGCCGTTGTCATCTACGCGCGCGGCGTGCAGTGGTGGGACGTCGGCCGGGGCCGGGGCACGGAGGCGGTCGGTCCCGAGTCGCTGGCGGCGGTGCACCGCGCCCACCACTGGTCCGCCGACCGGTTCGGGGTCCACGTCCGGCGACTCGTCGCCGGAGCAAGCGGCGCGGCGGTGGAGTTCGTGGCCACGGCCCGTGACTGCCACTCGTGGTCCGCGGCGCCGGGCTGCGCCTTCTGGCGAGTCGACGGCGACGGGCGGATCACCCACGAGCGCTGGTACTGGGACTGGTCCGGGCGCCAGAGCGCCACTCCGTCGGTCGAGGGCCACACGGTCCCCGGCGGTGGCGCGCGCGACGCGCGCGACGCGCGCGACGACGCGTGGTACCGCCGCTTCGCGACCGACCTGCTGCGCGCGTGGGACGCATCCCCGGTCCGCGTGGTCGACCGCTCCTGTGCGGGCGACGTGGTGCTCGACCTGATGGGTCGAGGCCCCGACGGCGTGCACCGTGGCTCGGCCGCGGTTCGAGCGGCGATGGAGCACCTGGACACGGACCTCGTCGAGCGGTCGAGCAGGGTCGACGAGGTCGTGGGCGCGGGGCCGCTGGTGGCCGTCTCGCACCTCACCGAGACCCGCACGACGGGCGGTCCCCGGCGCACCACGCCGGTCGCCCAGGTGCTCACCCTCGACGACCACGACCAGATCGTGAGCTCCCATGCCTACGTGGCGCGAGCGTGGCCCCGAGGGAGGCGGTGACCCGGGCCCCGACCCGGGAGTGGCCCAACGGCCTCCGGGCGCTCGGGTCGCGTGACTACCGCGTCTTCTGGATGGCGGCGCTCGTGTCGAGCGTCGGATCGCACATGCAGCTCGCGGCGCTCGGGTGGGTGGTGGCGGTGCTCACCGAGAGCGCGACCAAGGTCGCGCTGGTCGCGTTCGGGACGATCATCCCGCTCGTCGTGCTCAGTCCGGTCGCGGGCTCACTCACGGACCGGCACCCCCGTCGGCGGCTCCTGCTCGTGACGATGGCTGTGCAGACGGCCCAGGCCACCGCGCTGTTCGTGACCTGGGCCGCGGGCGTGCGCGAGTTCTGGCTGATCTTCGCCCTCGCGGTGGTGGGCGGCATCGCGACCGGCCTGAACGGTCCCGTCTTCCAGGCCTTCGTCCCGGAGCTGGTCCCCCGGCGGGACCTGCCGAACGCGGTGATGCTCAACTCCGCGCAGTTCAACGTGGCGAAGGCGCTCGGGCCGATCGCGGCCGGCGTGCTGCTGGTGAACACCGCCGGCGCGAGCTGGTGCTTCCTCATCAACGCGCTCAGCTTCGGTGCGGTGATGATCGCGGTGGGATCGATCCGTGAGGGGCGCCACCCGCCGCCGCAGGCCCGGGCCTCCGGCTACTGGCGTGACTTCGTGGACGGCACCCGCCACGTCCTGTCGCAACCCGGTCTGCGGACGGCCATCGGCGTGAACATGTTCGTGGCTGCGGTCGGCCAGCCGCTCGTGCCGCTCATCCCGATCGTCGCGCTCGAGCTCCACGGCGCCGACTCCGTGCAGTACGGCGTCCTCGCCGGGGCGCTGGGCGTCGGGGCGATCCTCGGCGCCGTGCTCACGGGCCGGCTCGACGGTCGGTGGGCGCCGAGCAGCATCCTCGTCCTCGGCCTGCTGGTGTACGCCGCGTTCACGGGCTTCGTCGCGCGGTCGACGTCGCTCACCGCCGGGCTCGTGGCGATCACCGGCGCGGGGGCGGGGTTCCTCGTGGTGATCGCCACCGACAACAGCTGCATCCAGGGGCTGGCCCGGGAGCCGTGGCGTGGCCGGGTGCTCGGGATCTGGCTCACCGCGTACGGCGTCGCGTACCCCGTGGGCGTGCTCGTGCAGGGCGTCCTCGCGGACCACGTGGGGGTGCGGGCCGTGCTGCTCACGGACGCGGTGCTGCTCGCCGTGGGGACGGCGGTCCTGGTGCTGCGACGCACGCTCGCCGCGCTCGACACCCCCGAGGCGATCGCGAGCCTCAACGTGGGGCCGACCGACCCCGAGGCGATCAGCTGATCGAGATCGCGCCCTCGGGGCAGTTCGCCGCGCCGGCCCGGGCCCGGTCCTCGAGCTCGGGCGGCACCTCCTCGACCAGGATCACGCAGTGGCCCTGGTCGTCGGGGGCGAACAGCTCGGGGGCCAGCGTGTAGCAGCGCCCGTGCCCGGTGCACACCTCGCCGTCGACTGCGATCCGCACGGCTGCTCCTCTCGTCGCCCCGCTCCACCCCCCGAGTCGGGGCGTCGTCCCGGCGCCGATGTTACGACCCGTCGCTACAGTTCGCTCGTGGAGCCCGTCTCGTGAGCACACGCTGGTCCGGGACCTCCCAGCCGCGCGGCGACGCGTACGACGAGCGGTGGCGGCGCCTCGAAGCGGCCGGCGCGTCGGTGCACGGTGAGGCCGACCTGGTCGACGCGCTGCTGCGATCACACGGCGGCCGGCGGGTGCTCGACGCGGGATGCGGCACCGGACGCGTCGCGATCGAGCTCGCGGCCCGGGGCTACGACGTCGTCGGGGTGGACCTCGATCCCGACATGCTCGCAACCGCGCGGGTCAAGGCTCCCGCGCTCGCGTGGGTCGAGGCGGATCTGGCCCGCCTCACCGAGGGCGCCGACCTCGGAGGCGGCCCGGGACCGGGTGCACGGGGAGGTCCTGGCCCGGCGCGCGAGGCCTTCGACCTCGCGGTGATGGCCGGCAACGTGATGATCTTCGTGGAGCCCGGGAGCGAAGCCGCGGTCCTGACCGCGCTCCGCGCGCACCTCGTCGACGGCGGGCTGCTCGT
>BTUT01000302.1:0-4506 GCA_045862935.1 Acidimicrobiia bacterium | reverse complement strand
CGTGCATGTCGTGCGTGCGCTTGCTCAGCGGCGCGTAGGCCACCCGCTCGATCACGACGCCGACGAAGAACATGATCACGAGCACCAGCAGGTAGCCGAGGCCGAGCGACAGCCCGAGGCCGTCGGCCGCGGGTGCCACCTTGGAGGTGGCCCAGAGCCCGAGGAACCCGGCCAGGGTGATGAGGTCGCCCTGGGCGAAGTTCGCGATGCCGGTGGCCTTCATGATCATGATGAAGCCGACCGCCGCGAGGGCCACCACTGCGCCCTTGGCGAGCCCGGCGCCGAGGAGCGCGACGAAGAGCGTGCCGTCGTCGATGAAGGCGATGAGCGCCCAGATGAGGAACACCCCGCCGACGATGGCCCAGAGGATCCGCTCCCGGCTCCACGTCCCGAGCCTGACGTCGCGAACCGGTCGCGGCGCTTCGGCGTGGGGCATCTCGACGTCGGGCGTGAACTCCTGTTCGAGCGCGCCCGGCGTCTCGTGCGTGGTGTCGCTCATGCCTGGCCCCCTTGGCCGTCGACCCCCCGTCGACGAATCGGCGTGATTATTAGCACGGCGCGACGAGATGCAACAGTCCGGGGCGACCGACGAGAATGCGGCGACCAACGCGCGCTGCGCGCCAGCACCCCGGCTACCCAGGAGTAACCACCGTGTCGATGCCCGACGGCGTGGGGATCGTCGATCTCATGATCGGCTTCCCGATGCGCGACAAGAAGAAGGTCTACGAGTACCTCATGCGCGGCATCCGCGACGAGGAGACCAAGGGCGAGTTCACCTTCCCCGCGGAGTACATGTTCAAGGACGTCCCCGACGAGAACGAGGCGGGCGCCGATCCCATCGACGCCACGTTCGCCGTCATGGACCGCTACGGGATCCAAGCCGGCCTGTTCGGGCTCAGCGACGACTCGCGCGAGGCCGCGCGGCGTTACCCGGGCCGGGTGCTCTTCTCGATCGAGGTGGACCCCAACGACGTGATGAAGACGGTGCGCCGGATCCGCGAGGCCAAGGAGCGCGACGGCCTCACCGCGGTCACGTTCTTCCCCGCCGGCTGCTTCCCGCAGGTCGACGTCGACGCCGCGCTCGCGTACCCGGTCTACGCGACGTGCGTCGAGCTCGACATCCCGATCATCGTGAACGCGGGAATCGCGGGGCCGCGCTTCCCGTCCGACTGCCAGCACGTCGAGCGCTTCGACCGGGTCTGCTACGACTTCCCCGAGCTGCGCATCGTGATGCGCCACGGCGCGGAGCCCTGGGAGGCGCTCGCGGTCAAGCTCATGCTGAAGTGGCCGGGGCTCTACTACTGCACGTCGGCCTTCGCCCCGAAGTACTACCCGAAGGCGATCGTGGACTACGCGAACACGCGGGGAGCCGACAAGATCATGTACGCGGGCTACTTCCCGATGGGCCTGTCGATGGATCGCATCATGAGCGAGCTGCCCGACGTGGCCTTCCGCGACCACGTGTGGCCGAAGTTCCTCCGCGAGAACGCGGTCGCGGTCTTCAAGCTCGACCTCTGACGCGCCGCCCGACCCGAGCCCGACCCGAGCCCGACCCGAGCATGTGACCGCTCGCGACAGCACGTGTCGCGCGACGTCACCTGCTCGGTGAGACCTCGAACGCGTCCGGGTCGTCGCGCGAGACGCGCTCGCGGTAGGCGGTCATCGTGTTGGGCCACTGGGTGACGATGCGACCCGACGGCGCTCGGTAGTAGTTGTGGCAGTTGGACGCGTCCCACACCCACACCTTGTCCATCATCTCCTGGAGCTCGGCGTTGTACGCGGCCTCCGCCTCGGGCTTCACGTCGATCCACGACAGACCCTCGGCGTCCATCCACTGGAGGTGGCGGACCGTGTACTCGACCTGCGCCTCGATCATGTAGATGATCGAGCCGTTGTTCGTGTTGGGCCCGTAGAGCATGAACAGGTTGGGGAAGCCCGCGGTGGTGATCCCGAGGTAGGCCTGCGCGCCGTCGGACCACGCGTCGGCGAGCCGCACGCCGTTGCGGCCGGTGACCTCGATCGCCGAGAGGTACTGCGTGGTCTTGAAGCCGGTGGCGAGCACCAGCGTGTCGACGCGGCGCTCGACGCCGTCGACGGTCACGACCGAGTCGTCGGTGATGCGCTCGATCCTCTCGGTCACGAGCTCCACGTTCGGACGGTTGAACGCGGGGTAGTAGTAGTTCGACAGCAGGGGTCGCTGGCACCCGTAGGGCACGGTGGGCGTGAGCTTGCGCCGCACCTCCGGGTCCTCCACCACCGCGAGCGCCTGGAGGCCGAGCTCGGTCTGGAGTGCGAGCGCGTCGCGGTTCTGGAAGTGCAGGTTCGGGTTGATGCGGTCGAAGATCTGCTGGCGCTGCTCGAGCACCGCCTCGGGGTGGGTGCGGAAGTGCTCGAGCTCCTCGGCGGTGTAGGGCGTGTCGTCCTTGGGGATCACCCAGTTCGCGGCACGCTGGAACAGGTGCAGCCGGCCGACGGTCTTGGCGATCTCCGGCACGAACTGCACGGCACTCGCCGCGCTGCCGATCACGCCCACCGTCTCGCCCGAGAGGTCGTGGTCCCAGTTCCAGCGCGCCGAGTGGAACGTGGTGCCGCGGAACGAGTCGAGACCGGCGATCTCGGGGTAGTTGAGGTCGTTGAACATGCCGAGGCCCGCGACGAGCACGTCGAGCTCGAGCTCGTCGCCGTGGGCGGTGGTGACGCGCCACGCGCCACGGCCGTCGTCCCAGGCGGCCGAGTCCACCGGCGTGTCGAGGCGGATCCGCGACGCGAGGCCGTACCTGTCGACGACGTGCTCCATGTACTGGCGGATCTCGGGGCCGTTGCCGTAGGGCCGGGTCCAGGGCCAGTACGGCTCGAAGGAGAACGAGTAGAGGTGCGACGCGACGTCGCACTGCAGCCCGGGGTAGCGGTTGTGCCACCACGTCCCCCCGACGCCCGACGCCTTCTCGAGGATCACGAAGTCGTCGAAGCCCGCCTCCTGGAGGCGCACGCCCGTCGCGATCCCGCCCGCACCCGCACCGATGATCCCGATCCGACGGCCAGCGCTCACGGTCCACCTCCGCATCCGCCCGCGGTGTCGCCGGCGCGTCGCTCGCGACCCGGGGCGCGTCACCCTACGATGCCGCGATGACGAGCGCCGACTCCGCACCCGCGCGCTCCGCCGCGATCGTGCTGGTCGCGCTCTCGGCGGCGCAGTTCCTCATGACGCTCGACAGCTCCGTGATGAACGTGTCGATCGCCACCGTCGCCGAGGACGTGGGCACCACGGTGACGGGGATCCAGACCGCCATCACCTTCTACACGCTCGTGATGGCGTCGTTCATGATCACCGGTGGCAAGGTGGGCGAGATCCTGGGACGCAAGCGCGCCTTCACGATCGGGCTCGTCGTCTACTGCAGCGGCTCGTTCGTCACCGCGATCTCCCCGAACCTCGCCGTGCTGATGATCGGGTGGTCGGTCCTCGAAGGGCTCGGCGCGGCGCTGATCATGCCCGCGGTCGTGGCGCTGGTGGCGTCCAACTTCGTCCAGCGGGAGCGCCCGCGCGCCTACGGCCTGATCGCCTCCGCAGCGGCCATCGCCGTGGCGGCGGGACCGCTCATCGGCGGCCTGTTCACCACGTACTGGTCGTGGCGCTACGTGTTCGTCGGTGAGGTCCTGGTGGGCGCCGTGATCTTCCTCCTCAGCCGCCGGATGGCCGACACCCCTCCCGAGGACGGCGTGCGCCTCGACCTCGTCGGCACTGCCTTGTCGGCGGCCGGGCTGAGCCTGGCGGTCTACGGGATCCTCCGCGCCGGCACCTGGGGCTTCGTCGAGCCGAAGCCCGACGCCCCCGAGTGGCTCGGCCTCTCGCTGGCGGTCTGGTTCGTCCTCGCGGGCGGAGCCGTGCTGGTCGCGTTCCTCGCGTGGGAGCGCCACCGCGTGGATCGGGGTGCGCCCGTGCTCGTCGACCCGGCGATCCTGCGCGTGCCGCAGCTGCGTGGCGGCCTGACGTCGTTCTTCTTCCAGTTCCTGCTCCAGGCGGGCCTGTTCTTCACGATCCCGCTCTTCCTCTCGGTCGCGCTCGGCCTCAGCGCGATCGCCACCGGCGTACGGCTGCTGCCGCTGTCGATCACGCTCCTCCTCGCCGCGGCCGGGATCCCCAAGCTGGCCCCCAACGCCTCCCCCCGGCGCGTGGTGCGGTTGGGCTTCCTCATGCTGTTCGTGGGCCTCGTGGTGATGGTGGCGGCCCTCGACGAGGGTGCCGGCCCCGAGATCGTGACGTGGCCGATGCTCCTCGCCGGTCTCGGCATCGGAGCGCTCGCGTCGCAGCTCGGCAGCGTGACCGTGGCCGCGGTGCCCGACGAGCAGAGCGGCGAGGTGGGCGGGCTCCAGAACACGTTCACCAACCTCGGCGCGTCGATCGGCACCGCGCTCGCGGGCGCCGTGCTCATCGCGGCGCTCACCACGACGTTGTTCGGCGGGCTCGAGGCCGACTCCGACGTGGGGCAGTCGGTCGTGGACCAGGCG
>BTUT01000301.1:0-4520 GCA_045862935.1 Acidimicrobiia bacterium | reverse complement strand
TGATCGTGGCCGACTACACCTTGCACCAGTGCGTCGTGTCGTCCGCCGGGCTCGACGCCCTCGGCCTGGGCCGAGACCCGGTGGATCCCGTGGGCGGCGAGGTCCGTCGGGGACCCGACGGGCTCCCCGACGGCATCCTGATCGAGCGGGCCTGGAGCGCGGCGCACGCCGCGTCGATGCGCGACTTCACGGATCCCGACCGCTGGGCCGATCACATCGCGACCCGCGCCCGCCTGCTCCTCGCCGAGGGGATCACCGCCGTCCACGACGCGGCCTGCTCGCCGGCAGCCGAGACGACCTACGCGCGCATGGCGCGAGACCGCTCCTTGCCCGTCGACGTGCTGGCGATGCCCCACCCCGCGGCGCTCCTGGGCAACGAGCACGCCGCGCGCCTCGACGGCCCCCCGACCGGGGAGGGCGACGACCGATTCCGGATCGGCCCGATGAAGCTGTTCGCCGACGGGGGTGTCGCCATCGCGCTCGACGTGGCGATCGGGGGCCACGAGCTGCGGATCGGCACCCTGTTCGGCGACCTGCGTGAGCACGCCCGGGCTGCGGCCGCGCGCGGCTTTCGCATCGCAGTGCACGCCATGGGGAACGCGGGGGTGCAGGCGATGCTCGACACCGCCGACGAGATCGCCCGCCTCCACCCCGGGCGCGACCACCGGTTCCGGGTGGAGCATGCCGGCGTCACGAGCCCCGAGCAGTGGCGCGCGCTCGCCGAGCTCGGCGCGGTGGCGGTCGTGCAACCGGGCTTCGTGGAGCACGTCGGCGCCACCACCAGCGGGGTCCGCTTCGACGACCATCACTGGCTCGCCTTCGCGGGCATGGCGGGCGCCGGGGTCACCCTCGCCGGCTCGAGCGACGACCCGTGCGCACCGGCCGCGCCGATCTGGGGCGCGGTCCGCGGCGAGCTCCGCCGCACGAGCCGCGGGCGCGAGCTCGAGGGGGAGCAGGCGGTGCCCTTCGCCGACTGGCTCGCCGCGTACACGACCGGCGCCGCCTACGCCGGCGGGCAGGAGCGCGAGCGGGGCTCCCTCACCTCCGGATCCCTCGCCGACCTCGTGGTCCTCGACGGCGCCGGCCTCGACGCCCGGGTCCTCCACACCTACAAGCGCGGCGAGCTCGTGTTCTCGTCGGGCGCCGCGTCCGCCTGACCTACGCTCGGGGCATGGCTCCCGTCGTCGCCCGCTTCTGTGCAACCGCGGATCCCGTGACCATCGGCGATGCAGTCGAGCGCGACGGCGTCGCGATCGTCGAGGGGCTCTGGTCAGAGGCGATCGTCGCCCGTGTGAACGCCGAGGTCGAGGCCGCGGTCGAGGCCGCCGATCCCGAGGAGCAGTACTTCAACCCGGTCATGTCGGCGTTCCACGGCCCGCAGACCAAGCAGGTCACCGGCGTGCCGGGCATCTCACCCACCTTCGCCGTCGAGGTGATGTGCCACCCGCTCTACCTGGCACTCTGCGATCGGATCCTGTTGCCGTCGTGCGCTCGCTACCAGCTCAACCTCGGTCACCTGCTCCAGCGCGGTCCCGGGGCCGAGGACCAGTGGCTGCACCGCGACGAGCTGGTGTGGAGCGATGTCCCCCGGCCCCACCCGGAGCTCCAGCTCGCGTCGGTGATCGCGTTCGTCGACTTCACGCGCGAGAACGGCGCGACCCGTATCGTGCCCGGCAGTCACCGCTGGCCGGACCGCGATCTCCCGGCGAACGAGCAGATGCAGTCACCGATCGATCCGGACGCGATCGCGTACGCGGAGATGCCCGCGGGCTCTGCGGTGATCTACTCCGGCGGCACGATCCACGGCGGCGGAGCGAACACCACCGATCAACCGCGACGCGGTGCGCACCTCAGCTACTGCCTCGGCTGGCTGCGCACCGAGGAGAACAACTCGCTCGCGATCCCGCCCACCCGCGCGGCGACGCTCCCGCGCACGGCACAGGAGCTCATCGGCTACGCGATCCACGACAGCATCGGGCGGGGTGGCGGCTACCTGGGCATGGTGCGCATGCAGGACCCCGTGGACCTCCTCGCGCGCGGCGATCTCTGACGAGCGTCCACCACTCGGCACGCCGGCTCCGGCGCCGTGCCCGACGAGGTGTCACCCGATCAGCGCCCGCGGATCGGCATCTGACGCGTTCACGTTCGCCGCGCGCGCCCGGGATCCTCACGTTGCCGCTCGCGCTCCTCCGGGATGAAGACCGACTCCATCGCCGCGATCGACTCGGCGAGGAGGTCCACGATGCGGTCGGCACACGCGCGGTCGATCGTCAGCGGCGGCGCGATGCCCACGGTCTCCAGCCCCATCGCCCGGCAGTACAAGCCGCGCTCCCACGCCTCGTGCTCGACCTTGGTGCACGCGGCGTGCGGCCGGGCGAAGCCGCGCTTGGTCTCCCTGTCCGCCACCAGCTCGATGCCGATCATCAGTCCGACGCCGCGGATGTCACCGACCGTCTCGAACCCGCCGAGGCGCGCCCGCAGCTGCGAAAGGAGGTACTCGCCCACCTCCGCTGCGTTGGTGACCAGCTCCTCACGCTCGATGATGGTGATGTTGGCGAGCGCCGCGGCACAGCAGACCGGGTGCCCGGAGTACGTGAAGCCATGGCTGATCGGCATCTGCTCGGGGAGCCGGTCGACGATGGTGTCGTAGACGTGGTCGGCGACCACCGACGCGCCGAGCGGCAGGTATCCGCTCGTGATCCCTTTCGCGAGCGTGACCAGGTCCGGTCGCACCTGGTAGCGCTCGAACCCGAACATCGTGCCGCTGCGGCCGAAGCCGGTGACGACCTCGTCGACGACGAGGAGGATCCCGTGCCGATCGCAGATCTCACGGATGCGGGCGAAGTAGTCGGGCGGCGGCGGGATGATGCCGCCGGCGCCGATCACCGGCTCCGCGATGAACGCCGCGATGGTCTCGGGCCCCTGCTCGAGCACCAGCGCTTCGAAGCGGTCCGCGCACGCCAGCTCGCAGTCGGGAAAGGTCAGGCCGAGCTCGCACTGGTAGCAGTAGGGCGCAGGAACGTGCGCGAATCCGGGTGCCTCCGGCCCGAAGAACCAGCGCATCGGCATGATGCCGGTCGCCGTCATCGTGGCGATCGTGAGCCCGTGGTACCCGTGATGGCGGGCGACGATCACGTGCCGTCGCTCCTCGCCCTGCACGGCCCAGTACATGCGGACCAGCTTGATGCTCGTCTCGTTCGCCTCGGAGCCACCCGACGAGAACATCACGTGGTTCAGCCCGTACTCCGGCGGGAACATCGCCGTGAGCCGCTCGGCGAGCTCGATGGCCATCGGGTGTGACTGCCCGTGGAAGGTCGTGAAGTACTCCAGGGTCTCCATCTGCTGCCGGACGGCGGCGATGATCTCCGGACGACCGTGGCCCACCGCCACGCACCACAACCCGGCGAACCCGTCGATCAACCTCCGCCCTCGATCATCGGTGATCCACCAGCCGTCGCCCTCGACGACCACTCGTGCCCCGCGGTCCTCGATCTCGCGCGGCGGCGTCACGGGATGGATCACGTGCGCGACGTCGCGCGCCGCGAGCGGGGTCATCTCGGTGTTGCTCATCGGCGCATCCCCTTCGTACGTCGGGTCCGCCCCACCGCGGCGGGTGGAGCCTCCGGATCGGGCCGGAGTCCGTGCAAGAAGCGCTCCACGACGGCCAGCGTGGAAGCGCGGTCCCCGGTCTGCAGCAGGTGCAGCGTCGCCTCGTTGAACACGCCGAACAGCACGCTTGCAAGCGCATCAGGATCGAGGTCGACGATCTCGCCACGTGCGATCGCGGCGGCGAGCACGCCGCGCACGTACTCCAGGGCCTCGGCCCGTTCGAGGCGACCTGCCTCGTCGAGGGCGGGGATCACCCAGGCGTCGCGGAGGAAGAACCGCGCCTCGTCGAAGGACTCCAACACGTCGAGGTACGCCATGAAGCACCGACGCACGTTGGTGAGCGCATCGACGTCGGGATCGACGACTCGAAGTGAGGCTGACGCGATCCGATGCCAGAGGTCGCGCTGGAGCACCTGCCCGAGGTCATCCTTGTCGGTGAACCAGTAGTACACCGCGCCCTTCGTCACTCCGGCGGCCTCGGCGATGTCCTCCACCGATACCTGGACGTACCCCCGCCGCGCGAAGAGCCTCAGCGCCTCGGCGAGGATCCGCTCCCGGGTCTCCTGGCCACGCGGAAGTCGACGGGACATACGGAGCGTATGATTTCCCAACGGCGCGTCAATTGCAAGGTCCGACATCGGGCGATCCGGGGATGCGGCAGACTGCGGGCTCCACGTCGTGAAAGGTCAGCCATGCGTGCTCTCGTGTACGGCGTCGCCCCCGAGCCCACCTCCGACCCGCCCACGGGCAACCCGCTGCTCGACGGGCTCGCCCAGACCCCCATGCGGCTCATGGACGTCGACGAGCCGGCGCTGCCGCGTCCCGACTGGGTGCTCATCCGCCCCCGGCTCACGGGAATCTGCGGCTCCGACGCCAAGCAGGTCTTCATGGACTGGGGCAGGGTCGACGCC
>BTUT01000300.1:0-4523 GCA_045862935.1 Acidimicrobiia bacterium | reverse complement strand
GGCAACCATCGAACGGACGAACACTGCGTGGAGGGCTCCGTCGAGCCTCGGGTCGCGCAGGTCACCGACGTAGCGGCCGCGACCGGTGAGCAGACGGGGGTCCTCGGTGCGCAGGACCCGACTCCCGAGGGCCTTCACGCGGGCGCCACCGCCTTCCCGAGCACCGCGGCGGCCTCGGCCTCCACGACCGTCCCGGTGAAGAAGTCGGGGTTCATGCCCCCGTGGAGCCGCACCGCGTTCGCGAACGCGAAGTCGGCGAAGTCGGCGTCGGTCATCAAGCCGTCGTCGACGGTCTCGTGCGCCTCCTCGAGCACCTCGCGCATGTCCTCGACGTCGAAGTGCCCGATGTCGGAGCCGAACATGGCGCGGAGCTTCACGCCGAACGGGTTCAGCCGGGTGTCGAACGCGGCCGCGGCCATGCGGTCGTCGCCCTCGCACCCGAAGAAGAAGCTGGGCACGAACCGCTCAGCCACGTCCTCGGGACGCACGATCCCGCACTCCCGCCAGTCGTCGAGCTCGTCGGGGTGGTCGGCCCACAACGAGTCCTGCACGATCTGGTCCCGGTAGGCGCGCACCCGGTCGTGTCCGTAGCGGTCGATGAGCTCGGCCAGCATCCCCGCGTCGAGACGGGCGGGGTCGAGCTGGCCGATCGCCTCCCCGTTGCGCTTCTTCCAGTGGTCGAGCATCCGGCAGTAGAGGCTCTGTGCCCAGGAGGTGCCACCCTCGAGGAATCCGAAGCGCAGGGTGGGGAACCGCCGCGTCACCCCACCGAAGAAGAGCGACTTCGCGATCGCCTCGTTGCCCTGCGCGAACCCGCCGATCTGGTTGTACTGGTGCCGGGAGATCGACGCGTGGGTCCCCCAGCCGATCGGTCCGGAGTGGAACGTGGGAGCCACACCCAGCTCCACGCACTTCGCCCACACCGGGTCGTAGTCGTGCGGGCTGTCGATGCCGAAGCAGTCCTGGTAGAACGCGAGGTGCGCGATGGCCGGGTGCTCGCGCGCGACCTCCGGCACCGGGCGGAGCACGTCACCGGCGAACACGAACGCCTTCAAGCCGAGCCCGGTCGCGAACTCGAGCTCGTCGATCGCCTCCGCAGGCGTGTGCATCGGGATCACCCCGACCCCGGTCATTCGGTCCCCGAGGCCGGCAAACATCTCCGAGTTGTAGAGGTTGTGGGCGCGCGCGGACGCCCGGCGCAGCTCGTCGTCGCGCATCCCCGGGAGCGTGATCACCTGGAGGCCGAGGCCCGGGTACACGATGCAGTAGTCGATGCCGATCTCGTCGAGGCGCTCGTACAGCAGCCGGGGCAGGACCGTGGTGCCCCGGTCGAGGGTGTTCTCGGTGGGCACCGGCCACCACACCGGGACCGGCGCGCGGTTGTCGACGCGCTGCTCCGGCGTCATCGTGAACGTGCGCCGTCCGTGGCTCACGTGCTCGATCCATCGCTCCGGCATCCCCGGACCGCCGACGTCGCGCAGGTACTCGAAGAGCACCGGAACCACCTCGAGCTGGTGCCCGTCCGCGTCCACGATCGGGTGCTCCAGGCGCGCCCTGAGCTCGCGCGTCCGCACCGAGGCCTCGGCCATGGCTCCCCCTTCTCCGTCCCCGCCCCCTCCACGTTCCCGTGCCGGCGGGGAATTCCTGTATAGCAATATACCCGCGCGTCGCGGGCCCCGGCGATCAGTGGGCGACGACCTGCCCCCCGTCCACGTTGTAGGACTGGCCGGTGATCCACGCACCCGCGTCGCTCGCCAGGAAGATCACCATGTTCGCGATGTCCTCGCCCGTGCCCGGCCGGCCGAGCGGCACGTTGCGACGGACCATCTCGTCGAACGCCGGACCGCGAGGCACGTCGTCGAGACGGGAGGTGTCGACGATGCCCACGCAGATCGCGTTCACCCGGATGCCATGGGTGGCCACCTCGCGCGCCATCGACGCGGTGAGCGCCTGGAGCCCCGCCTTGCTGGCCGCGTACGCCGCAGTGTTCGGGGGGAGCAGCTTCCCGCCGATCGACGAGATGTTGACGATCGAGCCGCCGTCACCCTGCGAGATGAGCTGCCGGCCGAAGAAGCGCGACATGTAGAACGATCCGTGGAGGTTCACGTCGATCACGTGGCGCCACACGTCGAGATCGACGTCGACCACCGGCACGCGATCCGCGCCTCGGGCGGCGCCGGCGTTGTTCACCACGATGTCGACGCGGCCCATCTCCGTCACCACTCGCTCGGCGAGCGCTTCGACCGCGGCTGCGTCGGAGACGTCGCTGACCACCGGCAACGCTCGCCGGCCCGCGGCCTCGATCTCCTCGGCGACCGACGCGATGTCACGCCAGCCAGCAGCTTGCTCGTCGGCCGGGAAGGTGTCGGGCGATCTCCCGGACCCGGTGATCACGACATCGCATCCGGCGCGCGCGAGCTCGACCGCGAGCGGCCGGCCGATGCTGCGCATGCGACCCGCACCCGTCACCACGGCCACCCTTCCCTCCAACGGCAACGTCATGGCTTCTCCTCACGCCCCTTGTGCACCCGGTCCACCCATCATGGATCCGCCGTGTCGGGATCATTCCCAACGGACGGTCTGGTCGAGCATCTCCGGCAACGCCGCCGCGAACACCTCGGCGAAGTGCTCCATGTGGCCGCGCATCCGGTCCTCGGCTTCCACGGCATCGCCCGCCACGATGGCCGCGATCACGTCGTCGTGCTCGTGGGGCGCGATGGCGCGCACCGCCGCGTCGCGGGTGGCCCGGGCGATGTGCGCGTCGAAGATCTCCATGAGCGCGTGCGCGAGCAGCTCGAGGACGCGGTTGTGCGACATCGTCGCGACTGCGCCATGGAACCCGCGCGACATGGCGCGGTACACCTCGTCGTCGTCGAGGTCGAGCCCGTGGGCCCGCGACCCCATCGCCGCGAGCGTGCCGCGCTCGACGTCGCTGGCGAAGGTGGCCGCGAGCGCCGCGCACGCCGGCTCGACGGCGAGGCGCGCCGCCACCAGCTCCCGGTAGGTGGCTCCGGCCACGTGGAGGTGCAAGGTGAGCATGCGACCGAGCACGGCCGGGCTCACGCCCTCGACCACCGGCCCCCCGCCGGGCCCGGGCTTCCGGCTCACGAGGCCGTTGACCTCGAGCACCCGGAGCGCCTCGCGCAGCGACGGTCGGCCCACCTGGTACTCGGTCATCATCTCGGACTCGGCCGCGAGCCGGTCCCCCGGGTGGAGCCCTCGCTGCACCACGTCGCGCACGATCGCCTGGGCGACCACCTCCGACTTCTTGATCACGTTCGTCATGCTTCCAGGTCCGACGGCGCGCGGCACGCTCCGATAGGGTCGGTCCGGGAGGTTGCCATGGCCACGACCGACGACTCACCGCGACTCGGCCACGGGATCATCGCGCTCCACGATCCCCACCGCGGGCACGAGTCCGCGTTCAACCGGTGGTACGAGGCGGACCACATGCTCGGCGCCGGGACGATGGCCCCGTGGACGATCAGCGGCATGCGCTCGGTGGCCACCCGGGAGCTGCGTGACCTGCGGTACCCGGACGTCGGCCCGTTCGGGAGCTCCGATCGTGGCGCCTACCTCATGCTGTTCTGGATCCAGGCCGGGCGACTCGGCGACCAGCAGGCCTGGGTGTTCGACGAGATGCAGAAGATCGCCGCGCAGGACCGCAACTTCGCGGCGCGCGACGCCGTGACCGCGACCACCTACGACTTCGTGCGCAGCGTCGAGCGGGATGCCGACGGTGTGCCGGTCGTCCTCGCCCTGGAACGGAGGTACTCCGGCGTCGTGCTCCTCGCCCTCGAACGGGCGCCCGACACGTCGCTCGAGGCCCTCGGTGCCTGGTTGGCAGATGACTGCCTCGGACCGCGGATGGGCGGATCGCCGGTCGCGACGGCGGTGGCCTTCACTCCCCGCCCGAAGGAGCCGTGGTGGCCCGCGGCCGCGCCCGAGGTGGAGGGGGTGGGCGACCGGCTGTTCGTCACCTGCTTCACCGAGTCGGATCCCCGCGACTGCTGGGCCAGCCACTTCGAGCGCCTCGGCGACGAGATCGCGGCGGCCGGCAAGGGACGCGTCCTGCTCGCCGCGCCGTTCATCCCGTGCGTCGTGGGCACCGACACCTACGCCGACCAGCTCTGGTGACCAGGATCGGTCCCTCACCCCCTGCGGAGCGGGGGTGAGGGACGCACCAAGGTCGGGTCAGTAGTAGATCGAGGTGCGGATGCCGATGCGGACCAGCGCGCCCGACTGGTTCGTCCAGCGCGCCTCGTCGACGAGGACGAGCATGGTGCCGAGGCGCCCCTCCTTCTCGTAGGCGTCCACGAGCGTCGCCACCGAGGTGATCACGTCGCCGGGGCGGATCGGCGCGAACGAGAGGTTCCGCTGACCGCCGTTGAGACCCCGGGTGCCCGGCTCGGTCCCCATGCCGCGCATCCACGGGTACGCCTCCGGGTGGTAGTCCTCGACCCAGGCGAAGGGGTTGAAGTCGCGCGGCGCGGTGATGCCGCCCCACGGCCCCGCGGCGGCCG
>BTUT01000299.1:0-4525 GCA_045862935.1 Acidimicrobiia bacterium | reverse complement strand
GCTGTCACCGATCATCGGAGGGTCTGATCCCGGTTCGAGCTCGGCCTGGCGGTCGTGCAGGACGTCGTCGTACGCGAAGACGAAGGCCAGTCGAACCCCGAGTCCGAGCAACACGAGCAGGCCCACGATCAGGGCGTACCGCCGGCGAGGCACCGAGCGAACCTAACAAGCGGCGCGGCCGTGCCCCGGCCTTCGACGACGGCTGGGCACCGCCCCGCGACGGCCCCGCGACGGCTCCGCGGCCGCCCACCGACCGTCGTTCCCGCGCCCGTAGGCTGGGATCGTGCAGGACGCGGTGCACTTCGTGGTCGGACGCTTCAACGCGATCCTGGCGTCCGACGGCGCCCGGCTCGACGTGGTGCGCGCCGAGGGTGACGAGCTCGTGCTCCGGTACGTCCCCGGGCCCGACGGCGCGTGCGACGCCTGCGTGCTCGATCCCGACGACCTCGACGTGCTCGTCACCGAAGCCCTCGTGCGCCAGGGGGCCGCGACGACCGCGGTCACGATCCGGCGCTGACACGCAGCAGAGACCCCCGAGCATGTGACCGGGAGCGACAGCAGGTGTCGCGCCACGTCACATGGTCGGTTCAGCGCGGCCGAACGAACTCGGCCGTCGCCTCGGCGCACAGCTCACCTTCGGCGTGGCAGGCGGCGCGTCCGAGTGCGCGGCGGCCGTCGTCGTGCTCGATCCAAGCGGTGAACACGAGCGGCGTGTCGAGGCGGACCGGTCGGCGGTAGCGCACGTTGAGCTCGCGCGTCAGGCCGGGGGTCCCGGTGTCGCGGATCGCCACGGCGAGCACCTCGTCGAAGCACGCGGCGACGATCCCGCCGTGGACGATGCCGGGTGGCCCTTCGTAGCGCGGCCCGCAGCGGGCGATCGCGTTCACGACTGCCCGGCCTTCACGGGTCACCCGGTCACCGAAGACCAGCGGCGGCGCGATCACGCTCTGGCTCCCGCGGAGCGCTCCGTACCGGTCGTGGTGGGCGCGTGACGCGTCGCGATCGGACGGATCCACGTCGTCCCACCGTGGTGTGCTCGGCGCCGCGTCCAGGGCTGCCCGTGTCGCGGTGACGGACGCCACGACCTCCTCGGGGACGGGCTCGGCCGCGCCGCGCCGCGCGAGCTGGTCGGCGATCGCGCGGAGGTCGTCGCCGATGCTCACCCGAACCGGCTGAAGTCGACGACGCCCCGCTCGTGCGTGCCCGTGCTCACGCGTCCGGCGTCGTTCTCGACGGTGACCTCGAACGTGAGCCGGCGACCGTCGATCCTCGCGAGCACCGCGTGGATCCGGTACTCCTGGCCCACGTAGGTCGGGCGCTCGTGGCTCACGCACACGTGTGCGCCGACGGTGGTCTCCCCACCCTCCATGTACGGGCGGGTCGCCTCCATGCAGCAGTACTCGATCATCCCGATCATCGCCGGAGTCGCCAGTACCGGCACGGAGAGGTGGGGCGCCGAGCCGTCGGCGGTGACGACGTGCGTGGTCGTGTTCTCGAGCCCGATCGTCAGCGTGTCCTTCATGGGCCCGATGGTGGCACGCCACCGGGCGGGCGCTCCACCGGGCGGGCGCTCCACCGGGCGCGCCACCGGGCAGCCGCTCCACCGGGCGGGCGCGCCACCGGGCAGCCGCCGTCCCGCTCACTGCCGACCCGCTCACTGCTGCTGTTGCTGTTGCTCCTGATCGAGTGCGGGCATCGCGACCGGCGCGCGCGCCCCCAGCGTCACCCGCAGGGGCGTACCCGGGGCGTCGCCCCACGAGTCGAGGAGGGCGAACGTCCCGCCGGGCAGCATCGGCTCACCCTTGCGGATCTCCACCGCCGCTTCGAGCTCGACGTCCGCCGCACCGTGGTGGACGCCCCGGAACGGCGACACGTCGTCGTAGTCCCGACCGTGGCCCACCTTCACGTGCAGCTCGCCGACCTCGCGTCCGTTCGTGGGATCGAGGGGCAGCCATCCGGCATCGTGAACCGCGACCTCGATCCACGCGTGGGTCTGCACGTGCACCACCGGCTTGTCCGTACGCTCCGCCGTCGCGTCGTCGGCCGAGAACAGATATCCCGACACGTAGCGCGCGGGTACACCGACCGACCGGCACATGGCGATCGCGAGGTGGGCGAAGTCCTGGCAGACGCCCGCACCGCCGGCCAGCACGTCGGTGACCGGGGTCCCGATGTCGGTGATGCCCTTCTCGTAGCGCAGCCGCTCCCGGACCGAGTCGTGCACGGCCCGCGCGACGTCGACGACCCTCGGTCCGGCGTCGCGGGAGCGCGTCATCGTGAGCTCACGGAGGTCGTCGTCCCACGCAGTGTGGCGCGTGGGCTGCAGGTACTCGTGGTGGCGGGCGACGAAGTCGGCGTCGTCCAGCAGGTCGAGCGCGGCGTGCGACCCGGTCGGCGCGCGCGGGCTGGTCTCGACCGTCGCTTCCGCGACGACCTCGAGCTGTCGGTGCGGACGCCGGATGCCGAAGGCGTCGACCCGGGTGCCCCAGTAGTCGGTGAACGACAGTGGGCGAGCTTGTGGAGCCACACCGACGCGGTAGGTGACGAGTCGTTGGTGCTCGTCGGTGACCGGGCACGCGCGCAGCTCGTTGTGCGACTCGGACACGGCCGGGTCGTAGGCGAAGCGGGTGCGGTAGCGGATGTCGAACCTCACCGGTCCTCCGGATCGGCCGGGGTCTGCATGCTCCTGAGCTCCTGGACCTGGAGCGCGCTCACGGGGACGTGGTGGAAGAAGCGTTCCGCGATCGCCTTGTGCACCTCCCGGAGATCGGTCTCCAGGGACACCGCGGTGGGCGCGAGCCCGGCGCGCGTCACCTCGTCGATGTCGCCGTAGTCCAAGCGGCTCCGGAGCCGGCCGAGGAGACGAGCGACCAGGGGGTGCTCGTCAGGTGGGTCGAACGCGGGCTGCTCGGCGTCGTCGAGCAGCGTGACCACGTGCTCGTCGGCGACCGCGAGCGAGTACCGCACGCTCCGTGGGAACACTGGTGAGAACAGCAGGAGCCCGCCGACGGAGGCCGCGTCGGCTTGACGGCCGGTGCGGACGAACGTCTCGCGCGCCGCGCAGATCCGCAGGACCGGGGCCCAGGCCTCGAGCCCGGTCATCCCGACGGACTCGAGCGCCGCCGCCTGGGTGCCCAGCACGCGGGTCGTGGTGCCCGCCCGCTCCATGTGCATCCCGAGCTCGAAGAAGCGAGCGGCCTCGTCGCGGCTCATCGTCTCCACCGCGACGCCGACGATGGCGTGCGCCGAGCTCTTCACGAACGCGTAGAGCTGAGCCGGGTGGGCGTCGAGGTCGCGGCGCAGGTTCGTCGCGAAGAACCTCAGGTAGAGGTCGTTCACCGACTCCCACAGCTCCGACGACACCAGCTCGCGCACCCTCCGGACGTTCTCGCGGAGCGCGCGGATCAGCGATGCGATCGAGCCGGTGTTCTCCGGGTCGACCACGCAGAACCCCGACACCGTGGTGCCGTCGATCTCCTCGAACCGCTCGTGGTACGCGTGCTCGAGCACCAGGGTCGCGAGGGCCAGCCGCCAGATCTCGTGCTGGTCCCCCCGTGGGCTGGTGAACACGCTCTCGGTCGTGACGTCGAGCACCCGGGCGGTGTGCTGGAGTCGCTCGAGGTAGCGGCCACCCCAGTACAGGTCCTCGGCGAGACGGGCCAGCATCAGCGCGCGCCCTCGCCGACGAGCACCCACGTGTCCTTCGACCCGCCGCCCTGCGACGAGTTCACGATGAGCGAGCCCTCACGCAGCGCGACGCGCGTCAAGCCGCCGGGGATCACCTCGACGTCGTCACCGCGCGTGATCACGAACGGCCGGAGGTCGACGTGGCGCGGTCGGGGCACGCCGTCGATCAGGGTCGGGTGGCGCGAGAGCGCGACCACCTCCTGGGCGATCCAGCCCCGGGGGTCGGCCTCGATGCGGCGGCGCACCGCCTCGAGCTCGGCCTCCGTGGCCCGCGGGCCGATCACCACGTCGTAGCCGCCGGCCCCACTCACCGGCTTCACCACGAGCTCGTGGAGCCGGTCGAGGGCCTCGGCGCGCTGCTCGGGGTTCCAGAGCAGATAGGTCGGCACGTTGGGGAGGATCGGGTCCTCACCGAGGTAGTACCGGATGAGGTCGGGCACGAACGCGTACACGAGCTTGTCGTCGGCCGCACCGTTGCCGATCGAGTTCGCGAGCGAGACGTTGCCGGCTCGTACCGCGGCGAGGAGCCCCGACACGCCGATCATCGTGGTGCTGTGGAACCCGACCGGGTCGAGGAAGCGGTCGTCGACCCTTCGGTAGATCACGTCGACCCGCTCGAGCCCGTTCGTCGTGCGCATGTACACGACGTGGTCGTCGACCACGAGATCGCGGCCCTCCACGAGCTCCGCGCCGAGCTGGCGAGCGGCGAAGACGTGTTCGAAGTATGCGGAGTTGTAGGGGCCGGGGGTGAGCACCACGATCCGGGGACGCGCGCCGCCGGCCGGCGCGATCGCGCGCAGGGCCGAGAGGAGGAACGGTCCGTAGTCGTCGACGCGGC
>BTUT01000298.1:0-4535 GCA_045862935.1 Acidimicrobiia bacterium | reverse complement strand
TCGACCTCGACGCGGACGAGGACCAGATCGACTTCCCGATCGTGTACTGCAACGCGCGCCTCGGCCAGTCGTCGCTCGACCCGGACGACCCGTGCACGCGTGAGAGCGCGGTTGCCGGCGGTCCCGGCCTCGAACCGCTGTTCCGGGTGCTGCTGGAACACATCCCACCGCCCGCGCACGATCCGTCGCACCCGCTCCAGGCCCTCGTGACCAACCTCGATGCGTCGCCGTACCTCGGCCGCCTCGCCCTGTGCCGGGTGCAGCACGGCACGTTGGAGCGCAACCGGCCCATCGCCTGGTGCCGCGCCGACCACACGATCGAGACCGTGCGCATCTCCGAGCTGTTCGTGGCCGACGGGCTGGATCGCGTCGCCACGACCACGATCGGCCCCGGCGAGATCGGGGTGATCGCGGGGCTCGCCGACGTGACCATCGGCGAGACGCTCACCGACCCCGACGATCCGCGCCCGCTCCCGGTGATGCACATCGACGACCCGAGTCTCGCGATGACCATCGGCATCAACACGTCCCCCCTCGCCGGGCAGGACGGCGACAAGCTCACGGCCCGCCTCGTGAAGAACCGGCTCGACGCCGAGGTCGTGGGCAACGTGTCGTTGCGCGTCCTGCCGAGCGAGCGGCCCGACGCCTGGGAGGTGCAGGGCCGCGGCGAGCTCCAGCTCGCGGTGCTCGTCGAGACGATGCGACGCGAAGGCTTCGAGCTCACGGTGGGCAAGCCCGAGGTCGTGACCCGCGACGTCGGCGGAACGGTGCACGAGCCGGTCGACCGGGTCGCGATCGACGTCCCCGAGGAGTTCCTCGGCACGGTCACGCAGCTGCTCGCAGTGCGCAAGGGGCGCATGGAGCAGATCGTGAACCACGGCACCGGGTGGGCCCGGCTGGAGTTCCTCGTCCCCGCCCGCGGCCTCGTGGGGTTCCGGACCGAGTTCCTCACCGAGACGCGCGGCACCGGGCTCCTGCACCACGTGTTCGAGCGGTACGAGCCGTGGCAGGGAGCGCTGCGCACGCGTCGCTCGGGGAGCCTCGTCTCCGACCGGCGCGGCGTCACGACCGGCTACACGCTCATGAACCTCCAGGAGCGCGGCGAGCTGTTCGTCGGGCCCGGTGTGGAGACCTACGAGGGCATGGTGATCGGCGAGAACGCGCGCGTCGGCGACATGGACGTGAACCCCACGAAGGAGAAGAAGCTCACCAACCACCGCGCAGCCGCCGCGGAGGAGCTGGAGCGCCTCGCGCCGCCGCGACCCATGTCGCTCGAGCAGGCGCTGGAGTTCATCGCGCCCGACGAGTGCGTCGAGGTGACGCCGAAGCAGGTTCGCATCCGCAAGGTGGTGCTCGACGCGACCGCCCGAGCCCGCACCGCCAAGCGCGCCGCGGTCGGATAGCCGGTCGACCGATCGGACGCCGAGCCGGGCTCAGAGCGCGAGGCCGGCCGCGAGCGCCGCTCCGAGCTCTCGAACCCGGTCGAGATCACCACTCGTCGGCGTGCCGAGCACGGTCACCGGTGCCTGCGCGCGGCTCCAGCGCAACCCCGACACGACCTTCTCCACCGAGAGGACCGCGCCGTCGGCGTCGAGGTTGCCGTGCACGTACAGCCCGTACGGTCGACCCACCGTGGCGTCGAGGCACGGGTAGTAGACCTGGTCGAAGAAGTGCTTCAGCGCGCCGCTCATGTACCCGAGGTTCGCCGGGGTGCCGAGCAGGTAGCCGTCGGCCGCGAGCACGTCGGAGGCCGTGGCCGACAGCGCCGGACGCACGACCACCTCCACGCCCTCGATGGCCGGGTCACGAGCGCCGGTGACCACCGCGTCGAGCAGGTCCTGGCACGCCGGCGACGGCGTGTGGTGGACGATCAGGAGCGTCGTCACGGCGTCCCTGTTTGGTCGGTTCTCGGCGCCCTGGGCCCGGGGAGAGTCCAAACAGTCACACGGTCGGGGTCTCGGTGAGGTCGGCGTCGAGATCGAGGTTGAAGAACCGGGCGGGGTTCTCGAGCACGATCCTGCGGCGCAGGTCGTCGTGGCCGGCGAACGTGTCGTCGAGGAACCGCTGGGAGTCGGGGAAGGAGCCGACGGAGTGCGGGAAGTCGCTGCCCCACATGAGGTTGTCCAACGGCAGCATGTCGGCCATCTCCACGACCAGCGGGTCACGGATGATCGAGAAGTGGCAGTGCTTCGCCACGTACTCGCTCGGCGTCAGCGCCATCTTCCGACCACCGAACGCGGTCGAGAAGATCTCGTGGTTGTCGTCCATGAAGTAGAGCGTGTAGGGGATCCAGGACGCGTTGGTCTCGGCGAAGTAGAACTCGATCTCGGGGAACCGATCGAACACGCCCGCGGCCATGAGCTGGGCCATGCAGAACACCGGCGCGTGGGATCCCGCGCGCTGGGTGAGCGCCGAGGCGTAGGCCTGACCGGCGGTGCCCTGAGCGGCGCCCCCCATCGGTGCCCGCTGCTCACCGAACCCGAAGTGGGGCGAGATCGCCATGCCGAGCTCGAGGCACTCGGCCCAGAAGGCGTCGTCCTCGGGCTGCGCGAAGCCGGTGCCGTTGGGGAACTGGTAGAACGCGACCGACGGCAGGCCGAGCGAGTGCGCGTGACGCAGCTCCGCGATCGCGTCGTCGAGCGTCGAGATCGGCGTGACGGAGTTGCCGATCAGCCGGTCGGGCGCGACCGCGCAGAAGTCCTGTGCGAGCCAGGTGTTGTACGCACGGATCATCGCGCAGTACACGTCGCGATCCTTGATGCCCTCGAGGAACCTCGACGCGAACACCGGCGGGAACAGGACCTCGGCGTCGATGCCGTCCTCGTCCTGCTCGCGGAGTCGCTGCTCGGGGGGACCGGCCCCGTCGTTGGGAGACCCGTCCGCCTTGTAGTACGACCCGTAGTCGAACCGGATCGGCCCCCGACCGGTGATGTTCTGCCCGTTGCGCAGCAGCGGCTGCCCCTCGATGAGCCAGCCCTCCCCGCCGTCGGGCAGGTCGATGAGCCGGGGCGCACGGTCCTTCCACGGTGCGGGTACGTATGCAGTCCAGAACGGCGGCGTCTCCACGTGTCCGTCGGCCGAGATCACCCGGTACTTGCGTCCCATCAGTCCCCCCCGATGCCGAGATAGCGCTCCAGGTTGCGCTGCGTGTTGATCACCCGGCACTCCTCGCCCGAGAGCACCAGGTGCGTGAGCCCGGGCTGGTGCATGCCGCGCTGTACCGAGGGCGCGACGCGCACGTCGGCGTTCAGCACGAAGCCGAGGTCGGCCTCCCCCTCCTGCAGCTCGACGTCGAGCGGTCGGGTGCGGGGCGCGGCGGCCGACGCCGCTCGCGGGGAGCTGAACGCGACCATCTCGGCGTGGTCGGGATCCGGACCCGGCTTCGCGCACAGCACCGAGAGGAGATCCGGAGTGACCAGCACCGTGGCGTTCGGGAACAGGTTGTACTGGTGCAGGGTGAGCATCTGGTCGGTGTCGAAGCGAGACAGGTCGACGCCCCGTTCCCGGTGCACCGCGCGGATGCGGTCGGCGATCACGTCGCTCAGCGTCCGCCCCTCGGGGACCTCGGGCGGTGCGCAGCTCTCGGTCACGCCCATGCGGACGCCCTGCGTGAGGACGAACGAGTCCCACACGGTCCGGTCGTCGAGCCCGTCACGCAGGCGCGGGCTCGGCACGCCGTAGCGCTGCGACGACTTGCTCGTGTGCCCCCACACCACCTGGGGCGCGTCGATGTCGTCCATCGAGGCGATCATCTCCCGGTGCAGGCCCTGGACGTGGTACGTCTCGCTGAACCCGTCGGCCACGACCTTCCAGTTCGCGCTCACCGGCATCGCGACCTGCACCGTGGCCCGGAAGTCGTCGAAGCCCACCCACGCGAGGTCATCGGGAGCCGCCTCGAGGTACTCGCCGAGCCCCATGGCGCCGGGGTCGAGGTTCACGAACACGAGTGGTCCCCACGTGTCGACCGAGGCGGGGACGAGCGGGTAGTCGTCGTTGCGCAGCACGCCGAACCCCTTGCGCGACGGGACTTCACGCAGCTCACCCGCGAGGTTCCAGCACCACCGGTGGTAGCCGCAGCGCAGCTCGGTGAGCCCCCGCCCGCTGCCCTCGCAGATGAGGTTGCCGCGATGGCGGCAGGCGTTCTGGAACGCACGCAGGACCCCGTCGTCGCCGCGCACGATCAGCACGGAGAAGGGGCCGAGCCGGTACTCGTAGTAGTCACCCGGATCCGACACGTGATCGACCGTGCACGCGATCTGCCACACGCGGGGCCACATGAGCTCGAGCTCGCGCGCCGCGAACTCGGGTGACGTGTAGCGATCCGCGGGAACGAGCGTGGGTGCGCCGAGCGCGGCCCCCGACGCGGTGATCGCGGAGCCGACCGGCGCGTCCTCGCCCGCGGCCTGCCTGAGCGCGTCGAGCACCATCGCGCTAGTAGACGTGCGAGCCGAGCCCGCCGTCGACATCGAGGGTCGCACCTACGACGTAGGTGGAGAGCTCCGAGCAGAAGAACAGCACCGCGTCGGCGATCTCAC
>BTUT01000297.1:0-4546 GCA_045862935.1 Acidimicrobiia bacterium | reverse complement strand
GGGCCGTAGCTCAGTGGTCAGAGCAGGGGACTCATAATCCCTAGGTCGGTGGTTCGATCCCACCCGGCCCCACGGCGAGCTGCTCCCCGCGCGCCGCGAGCTCCAGGGGAGCGCCGAATCGGAGCAGGCGGCCGCCGAACGCCACCGCGCACAACGCGAACCAGGCGCCGCCGAGCGCCAAACCCGCGAGCACGTCGCTCAACCAGTGCACCCCGAGCAGGACTCGGGAGGCCGCGACCATGGCTGCGAGCGCCGCGGCCACCGCGATGAGGATCATCTGGGTCGAGCGGTCACGCCCACGACCGAGGCACAGCGCCGCGGCGGCGAAGCACACCGCTGCGCCCGACGAGTGCCCGCTCGGGTACGAGAAGCTCGACGGGTTGGCGAGCAACCCGAGGTCGGGGCGCTCGCGCTCGACGGCGAGCTTCAGGAGGTGGTTGGCGAGACCGGCGCCCCCGACCGCGACGACGACGAACAGGGCAACGCGGTGCCACCGGCCGCGCCGCGCGGCCAGCACGACGACGAGCACCGAGATCAGGGTGACGCCCACGGTGCTTCCCAAGTGGGTGAACCAGCGGAGGACCTCGGTGCTGGCGGCCGTCGCGTGCTCGGACGCCCACTCGGCGACGTGCCCGTCGACGCGCACGATGGCGCTGTCGGTCCGCACCTGCAGCGCGCCCACACCCACGGCGACGAGCGCGACCAGAGCGAGGGTGAGCGCGAGCCCGGTCGCCCCGGCGATGTGCACCCGGTCGCGGAGCAGCTCGCGGAGCGTCGCGGAGCGATGGAGCCCGCGTTCGACGGTCGCGGCTGTGGCGTGCACGGCGCCGTGGTGCACCCGATCGTGGTGGCGATGGGTGGACACGGTGATGACGACGGCGATCAACGCCGCGACGGCACCAACTGCGAAGAACACGACCCAGACCAGCACGGAGCCCTCCACGGTATCGGGAGGCCCGGTGGGTGGTGTGGCTCGCGGTGCCCCCCGGAGTCCCGGGCTCGAGGTTCACACGGCGATCGTGAGGGTCGACACGAGCCCGTTCGACGGGGTCCCCGTGACCGTCGAGAGCTGCTGCGACCAGCCGTCGCGGAACACGCCGTCGGATGCGAGTGGCGTCTGCGGGAAGTTGCGTGCGCTGGTCGCGTACCCGCTCGTGGTGTAGGCCTGCCGGCACGCGTCCTCGGGCAGCGCGATCTGTGAGGTCGCGAGCTTTCCACTCGCGTTCGTCGCGGCCGCGACGTTCGGGTAGACCTCGAAGTGGACGTGCGGCCAACGGCCGGGGTAGGCGCCGGGGAAGATCGTCTGGAAGGTGGCGGTTCCGGAGCTGTCGGTGGGCTGGACCCCGCGCAGCCAGGTCTCGCCGGTCGCTCCCTGGGAGTACATCGAGTAGCGGCCGTCCGCATCGCAGTGCCATGCGTAGATCGCGGCGCCCACGAGGGGCTTGCACCCGTTCGTCAGGTCGAGCACGTTGAGCGAGACGGTGAGCGGCGCACCACTGACCGTCCCACCGGCGGTGCCGAGGCTCGATCGGATGTCGCGGCGGACCACTCCGTCCTGGCTCAGGACGTCCGGGCCGTTCGAGCCGTCGCCGGGATACGGCCCGGCGGTCTCCTCGGGGACGTCGACGCACGCCGACGCCGTGGCAGCTCCCGCGCCGGCGGTCGTGGTGGAGGTGAGCGATGACGTCGTGGTCGGGGTGCGCGACCGCCGCTCGTCGTCGCTCGATGCCGGCGACGTGTCGCCGGCGCAGCCGGCGACGGTCAGGATCCCGAGTCCCCCGAGCCCGCCCAGGAAGGTGAGGACCTGGCGCCGGCTCGGGCTGGGCGGCACGGTGCTCATCGATCGACCGTAGCCCGTCGCGAGGGCGAACACATGTTCAGTCGCGGCGTGCCGAGGCGGCGCGGATCCGAGTCCTCGCGGGACCGAGCACGAACGCGGGTGCGCGTTGCTGGCGCGCTCATGCAGCCGAGCGCACCGGGCCGTGGGGGGAACGACTCGGGCGCTACTATCGCCCGGCTCCATTCCGGGGTAGCTCAATCGGCAGAGCATCCGGCTGTTAACCGGCAGGTTGAGAGTTCGAGTCTCTCCCCCGGAGCACTCGAACACGACTCGCCCCCTGGAGTGGGTGGCGTCGCGCCCGACCCCTGGGCCACGCTGGGGGAGTGGACGGGCGAACCGTGCGGATCGGGGTCATCGGTCGGGGGTTCGGCGCCCGGATCGTGGCCCCGGTGTTCTCCGAGACCGACGGGTGTGACGTGGTCGACGTCGTGTCGCCGCGTGACGAGGCCGCGGTCCGCGCGCTGTGCGCGCGGTCCGACGTCGATCTCGTCGCGGTGCACTCTCCGCCGTTTCTCCACGCCGAGCACGTCGGCCTCGCAGCGGCCAGCGGCCATGCCGTGCTCTGCGACAAGCCCTTCGGTTGCAACGCCGGGGATGCCGAGCGGATGGTGCGCGCCGCGCGCGGTGCGGGGGTCGTTGATCTGCTCAACTTCGAGTTCCGTCACCATCCCGCACGGGAGCAGCTCCGGGCGCTCGTGGCCGACGGCGCGGTCGGGCCGGTCGAGCACGTGCAGTGGACGGCGTTCAACGCGGGGTCGCGCGCGCCGTTGCGGCGCTTCGGGTGGCTCTTCGACGCCGAGCTCGGAGGGGGCTGGATCGGCGCGTGGGGGAGCCACGTGCTCGACTTCCTGCGCTGGACCTTCGGTGATCTGGTCGAAGCGAGTGCGCAGCCGCGCACCACGATCACGGAGCGACCCGACCGGGACGGCCGCATGCACCCCTGCACCGCCGAGGACGGGTTCACCGCCACGCTGCGCACGGCGGGAGGTGTGACGATCACGATCGACACCACGTTCTCCTCCCCGGTGAACGTGCCGTCACGCGTCTCGGTGATCGGGCGCAACGGGGTGCTCGAGATGGTCGGTGACCAGCGGATCACGCTGCGCACCGAGGGCTCGCTGCACGAGGCGTTCGAGCTCGACCACGGAGGTGGGGACCCCCACCTCCTGCCGATGCGGCGCTGGGCGGAGGTCGTGCGCGACGCGGTCCGTGGGGGTGTGGTGCCGGCCGGCGAGCCCACCTTCGCCGACGGCCTGGCCTGTGCGGAGGTGATGGACCGCCTGCGCGCGTGATGCGGCTGCGCCCGAGCCGAGCACGAGACCGTCGGCGACCGGCGTCGTCGGTCGACACACGGTCGAGGAGCGGCGGTTCGCCTCAGCCGCCCGCGGCGAGGCGGAACGTGGTCTCCCAGCCCGGCATCGCGATGTCGGCGGCCTCGAGCGCGCGATCCGCGTCGGCGCGGGCCTCGACGGATCGTGGGTCGTCGACGGCGGCGTACGCCTGGGCTCGGGCGATCCGCACGATCGCCTGCTCGAGGATCGCCTCGGTGGCGTCCAGCCGTGCGACGATCTCGTCGAAGCGGGCGAGCGCGTGGGGATCGCGGCGCCGGAGCGCGACGAACGCCGCCGCGAGGTCGAGCTGGAGCCCGTCGAGGTAGGAGCCGCGCACGCCGGCGTCGATGTGGACCTCGGCGTCGTCGAGGCGGTTCCCGGCGGCGAGCGCGAGCGTGAGCGCCGCGCGCAGGGCCGCACCCGATCCCGTGGACAGATCTCCGAGGCGGGGCACCATTCGCTCGAACTCCGCGATGGACTCCTCGACCCGTCCAGCCTGGAGGAGCGCGCGGGCGAGGCAGATGCAACGCTCGTGGCCGAACGGGACCGGTGCCTCGCTGTCGACGGAGATCTGGAGGTGGAGCGCGGCAGGGAGCGCGGCGGCCGCGCCCGCAGCGATGAGCACCTGCACCCGGTTGGTGTGGGCGAAGCTGTGGGTGTCGTCGCGGGAGCTCTGGTCGAGCTCGGCGATCTGGTCGTCGAGCTCGGCGAGCGCTTCGTGGACCCTCCCGGCCGCCGCGAGCGCCCGTACCCGGATGGCTGCCGCCTGGCCGATGCCCCAGGGGTCACCCAGCTCACGCATCGTCTGCACGGCCGACGTGCTGCGCTCGACCGCGGTGATCGCCCGACCGGACCACAGCGCGAGGTTCCCGAGCAGCATCTGGAGGATCGCCACGACCCAGCGGTTCCCGATCGCCTCGCTCTCGGGGAGCTGCGCCAGGGCGAGGGCCTCGGCCTCCTCGGGGCGGCCCTCCTGGAACCGAACCCAGGCGAGCACCGCGAAGGTCCAGTTGAGCCCTCCGTAGTCACCCAGGTCGCGGAACGCGGCCTCGGCGCGACCGAGGCGCTCATCGGCCGTGGGGGCATCGCCCAGGAAGAACGAGATCGTGGCGAGGTTCTGGAGCGCCCACGCCTCCCCCCGACGATCGCCCGCGTCTCGGTACCGAGCGAGGGCCTCCGCGATGTCTCGCTCTGCGCCGGTCAGGTCGCCACCGAACATCGACGCGCGGCCGCGCACGCGAATCGCCTCGGCCTCACCGTGGGCGTCGCCGAGCAGGCGCCAGGCGTCGATCGCCCGTTCGACCGTCGCGCGGGCTGCGCCGTAGTCGCCCTCCATGGTCTGGATGTCCGCCAGCAGGTTGAGCGCGTCGGCGTA
>BTUT01000296.1:0-4564 GCA_045862935.1 Acidimicrobiia bacterium | reverse complement strand
GACGAGTCGAGGTCGACACGGTCGCGGCGCGCCTCGGTCTCGCGTCACTGCGCGACGCCACCCGATCGCAGGTCCGGAACGACCCCCGCGCCCGCCACGTCGTCACCGAGAACGAACGGGTGCTCGCGTTCGCCGACGCGCTGCGCGCCGGCGACGCGGGGGCTCTCGGCTCGGGCATGCTCGCGAGCCACGCCAGCCTGCGTGACGACATCGGCGGGTCCACACCAGCCCTCGACCGAACGGTCGAGCGCCACGTGCAACACGGTGCACTCGGCGCGAGGCTCACCGGTGCGGGCTTCGGCGGGTGCGTGGTCGCGCTGGTGCAGCGCAACCACGCCGACGACGTGCTCGCGAAGGTCGTCCGCGCGACGCTCGCCGAGACCGGCGTCGAACCACTCGCCTTCGCCGTGCGTGCCAGTGAGCCCGCCGGCGTGCTCAGCGAAGCTCCGCCCGAAGGCGCATGAGCGCGTCGGGCGTGCGGCTCCCCCACCAGAACAGATCCTGTCCGTCGACGAGCCGCACCTCCGCCGCAGGGAGCGCGCGCTCCAGCTCGATCCGGTGACGCTCGGCGAAGGGGTACGGCTCGCTCGGCAAGAGGACCATGTCGGGGCCGATCCGTTCGACCTCGTCGAGGGTCACCTCGGGGTAGCGCAGGGCGCCGGCCGAACCCAACGGCGCGACCCCGATGCCGAGCGCGCCCAGCAACGAAGCGCCGAAGGTCTCGGGCCCGAGCGCCATCCACGGACGGCGCCACACGAACACCACTGCTGACCGGCCGACCCTGGGCTCCGCGTGCGTCGCGCACCACTGCTCCCACGCGTGGAACGGTGCGGGGACCGGACGCGCGACGAGCGCCGCGAGCCGCCCGACCACCGGTCCGACGTCGCGCAGCGCGCGGGGCGACACGTCGATCACCGAGAGCCCCGCGTCCCGCAGGGCGTCGTAGTCCTCGCGGCGGTTCTCCTCGTCGTTCATCACGACGGCGTCCGGCGCGAGCGCGACGATCGCGCGGACGTCGGGGTCCTTCGTCCCGCCGACCGCGGTGATCGACGGCTGCTCGCAGAAGCGCGTGCACGCCAACGGCTCCACGCCGAGCGCACACAGCGTCTCCGTCACCGACGGCACGAGCGAGACGATCCGGGCCCGTCCCACCTACGGCCGAGGGCCTGGGCTCGTCACATCCGGCCGAGGAGCTCGGCTCGTCACATCCGGCCGAGGAGCTCGGCCTTCTTCGTCTCGAACTCGTCGGGAGTGATGTGACCTGCGTCGCGCAGGCGCGCGAGCTGCTCGATCTGCTCGGGCACGGATGCGGCCGCCGGCCCGGGCGCCGGGGCGTGCTCGGCGACGGCTCGGGCGACCGCGTCACCCACCGCATCGGCACCGAGCCCGGCCTGGCGGTGGTCGCGCAGGTCCATCTGGCGGTAGATCTCCTGCTGCACCCCGTCGGGGTGACGCACGAAGTCGAAGGTGCTGCTCCCCTGCTCGCCGGCCGACTCGATGTCGAGGTTCCCCGCGCCGATCATGCGCTCGAAGATCCGCTGGCGGAAGTTGATGTTGTTGATCCGCTCGAGCGGGATCTCCACGCCGTGACGGGCGATCACCCCCGTGCGGTAGATCACCCGCTGGTTCGTGACCACGAAGTAGGTCCGCGTCCACGCGAGGTACTTGAGCACGAGCCACACGACCCACGCCACGAGCAGCGCGATCACGATCCAGGTGGCGACGGTGTTGACGCCGTCCGCGAACCCGCCGTCGGGCTTCCAGGCCAGGACGAGCACGATCACCAACAACAGCGGGATCCCGGTGAGGATCTGGCGCCCGAAGTACCACCAGTGCGGTCGGAGGTCGAGCGCCACCTCCTCGTTGCGGTTCAGCAGCTTGGTGGGGTACGGCATGCGCGCAGCCTAGAGCGGGAGCGCCGAGCGCGGCGTCACGCCCAGCCGAGCTCCTCGAGGCGGTCGTCGTCGAGGCCGAAGTGGTGCCCGACCTCGTGCAGCACCGTGATGCGCACCTGCTCGGCGAGATCGCGCTCGTCGCGCGCGCGGCGACACAGCGGACCGCGGTAGATCGTGATCACGTCGGGCATCACGCCCGCGTAGTCCACGGGGCTCCGCCGGGTGAGCGGCACGCCCTCGTAGAGGCCGAGCAGCGCGCGCCCGGGGTCGGGCCAGTCCTCGACCACGATCGCGACGTTGTCCATCGCGGCGGCGAGCGGCTCGGGGATCTCGTCGAGCGCGTCGGCGACGAGCGCCTCGAACACCTCCTCCGGGACGTCGTGGGGCACGGGGAAGATTCTCCTTGACCGAGGGGCATCGCGTCCCTAGAGTGCCCGATACCGGGAGACCGGGATGGGGATCGGCCCTCGCCGAGGATCGGTCCGCTGACCGGGAACGCGGTCGGTGCTCGAACCTCCGGGCGAGGGCACCGGGGACCGTCACCGAGTCCGGTGCGCGGGTGGGTCCCACCCGAGCAACGGCCGCGGCGCCGGCCGGCCACGAGGTCGTCCCCACCGGGGCGGCGGCGAGGCCCGCACGGCGCGCGAGAGGTGGCGATCCGTCGGGACGAGGGCCCCGAGGAGTCGGAGCGCCCGAGCCGAGAGGCCGGCGCAAGGATTACTCGGGGCCCGTCCCGCGTCCCGGCTCGCCGGCGCGCGTGCCCCGGGCCACGACGCGACGGATCGACCGGCGATCGGGCCGTGCGACGACGCCCCGCTCCGTCACGAGCGCGTGCACCAGGGCGGCGGGCGTGACGTCGAACGCGGGGTTCGCCGCGGCGGTGCCCCCCGGCGCGACCGCAACGCCACCGACGCGGACGATCTCCTCACGCGGACGGTCCTCGACCACGATCGTGCGGCCGTCGCGGGTGTCGAGGTCGATGGTCGCGGTGGGCGCGGCGACCACGAACGGGATCCGATGACGGTCGGCGAGCACCGCGAGGGTGTACGTCCCGATCTTGTTGGCGACGTCCCCGTTCGCCGCGACCCGGTCGGCGCCCACCACGACGAGGTCGACCTCGCCCCGAGCCATGAGCCAGCCGGCCGCGCCGTCGACCACCAGCGTGTGCGGGATGGCGAGGCGGCGCAGCTCCCACGCCGTGATGCGCGCACCCTGGAGCACCGGGCGGGTCTCGTCGACCCACACCGACGGCGCCTTGCCCCGCTCGGCGGCCGCGCGGATCACACCGAGGGCCGTGCCGTAGCCGACACACGCCAGCGCCCCGGCGTTGCAGTGGGTGAGGATCCGAGCCCCATGCCCCACGAGGGCCGCGCCGTGCGCGCCGAGGGCCCGGTTGGCCTCGACGTCCGCGTCCGCATGGGCGCGCGCCGCGTCGAGCGCGTCGGTGGCTCCACCTCGGTCGTAGGCCGCGAGTGCGAGATCGACCCCCCGCGCCAGGTTCACCGCCGTCGGTCGGGCGGCCCGCAACCTCCTCGCAGCCGCGCGCACACCGCGGGACGTCGCGACGGTGCGCGCCGCGAGGGCCACCCCGTACGCTCCGGTCGCGCCGAGCGCAGGCGCGCCCCGCACCGCGAGGCCGGTGATCGCGTCGTGGACCTCTTCGACGGTGGCGCAGTCGAGGAACCGCAGCCGAGCGGGGAGCGCCCGCTGGTCGACGAGGCGCACCCGTCCGCGCCGCCAGTCGACGGTGCGCGGGATCGGGTCGCGCAGCATCGCCTCGCCCGAGCGCGCCGCGGTCTCAGTAGCGGTAGTGGTCGGGCTTGTAGGGCCCCGAGACCGGGATGCCGAGGTACGCCGACTGGTCCTCGCTGAGCTCGGTGAGGCGCACGCCGAGCTTCTCGAGGTGCAGGCGCGCCACCTCCTCGTCGAGGTGCTTCGGCAAGGTGTACACCTTGTGCTCGTAGAAGTCGTGGTGGGTGAACAGCTCGATCTGGGCGATCACCTGGTTGGTGAAGCTGTTCGACATCACGAAGCTCGGGTGCCCGGTTGCGCAGCCGAGGTTCAGCAGGCGGCCCTCGGCGAGCACGATGATCGAGTGGGCCGGCGCGCCGCCGGTCGCGGGGAACCGCCACTCGTCGACCTGCGGCTTGATCGTGATGCGCTCGATGCCCGACGTCGCCGCGAGGCCGGCCATGTCGATCTCGTTGTCGAAGTGCCCGATGTTGCCCACGATCGCGTTGTGCTTCATCCGCGCCATGTGCCCGACCGTGATCACGTTGGTGTTGCCGGTCGCGGTGACGAACAGGTCCGCCGTCTCGACGACGTCCTCGACGGTGAGCACCTGGTACCCCTCCATCGCGGCCTGGAGCGCGCAGATGGGGTCGATCTCGGTGACCACCACCCGCGCCCCCTGGCCCCGCAGCGCCTGGGCGCACCCCTTGCCGACGTCGCCGTAGCCGCAGACCACCGCGACCTTCCCGGCGAGCATCACGTCGGTGGCCCGGCAGATGCCGTCGACGAGCGAGTGCCGGCAGCCGTAGAGGTTGTCGAACTTCGACTTCGTCACGGAGTCGTTGACGTTGATGGCCGGGAACAGCAGCGTGCCGTCCCCCTGCATCTGGTAGAGCCGGTGCACCCCGGTGGTGGTCTCTTCCGACACGCCCTTAATG
>BTUT01000295.1:0-4566 GCA_045862935.1 Acidimicrobiia bacterium | reverse complement strand
GCGGTTCGACTGCCTCGATTGCCGGTCGGCTCACCCTCGAGTCGTTGGTGAGCGGGGCGTGGATAGTGTGTTACCAGGTGGTGTCGTGCAACGACCAGGCGTTGAGGTCGAGCCCGGCGGGTGGTTCGACGACGGTGAGTGCGGTGTCGTGTTCGGCGAGGAGCTCGCCGAGTCGGGTGCCCCAGGTTCGGCCGGCGGGGTCAGCGTCGATGACCGCGACGACGCGCTGGTCGTGTTGTTCGGTGTGGATGGCGAGCCGGGCGGCGACGGCGTGGTCCGGTGATTGGGAACCCAGGATCGCCACCGACGTGTATCCGGCTTGGGCGGCGGTGAGCGCGTCGGGGATGCCTTCGCACACGACGAGCACCCCGGCCTGCGTCAGGCCGGTGGTGCGGGTCCAGGCGAGTCGTGGGTTGGAGCCGAGCGTGGCGGCGGGGTTGTCGTACTTGTCGGAGCCGGCTGGGTGGAGGTAGCGGGCCTGCACGTATCGCAGCGTCGCGTCGGGTGCGAGGGCCGGGAACGTCGCCGCGGGCGACGCGCCGTAGGGGAGGCCTTGGGCGCGGGGCTTGGTGTGCCGTCCGGGATCGGCGCCGACCCGGTTCGCGCGCAGCGTCGGGTCGGTGAAGCCGCGGTCGTGCAGCCAGGCGCGGATCGGCGCGCCGGTGGGGGTCCAGAGGAGCTGTTCACAGGCTTCGATGTAGCGCACGACGATCGGGCGCAGCGGCACGAACGCGGGTGGTGCCGGTCGGGCTTTGCGTCGCGGTGGAGGCAGCGGCCGGTCCGGGTGTAGCCCCGCGCGGTCGGCGAGCCATTGGATCGCGTTGGCGCGGCTCATGTGTTGGGTGGTGACCACGAGGTCGATGGCGTCGCCGCGGTGGGTGTCGTCACCGGACCAGCATCGCCATCGTTCGTGCCCGCGGTGGTCGGTGTGCATGGTGACGGAGGCGTGGTGGTCGTCGTGTCCGGGGACGGGGCAGTGCCACCGTCGCCCTCGGGTCCGGTAGGCCGCGGGTTGCGCGAGGTCGTCGAGGAGCTGCGCGAGGTCGGTGCGGGCGAGGACGTCGTCGATCTCGAACCCGCGACCGGAGCGCGGTCCGCTCATCGGCCTCAGGTGGTCATCGCGGTGTCGGTGTCGCACAACTCGCGTTCGGTGTTGGTCAACACGGTGTGCACGACCGCGCCGCGACGCTCGAGGCGCCACAACGCGCGGCCCCGCACGAGCTGCCCGCACCAGTCCTGCTCGCGTTCGGAGAGCCCGAACATCTCCGCCGCGACCGGCACCTGGTCGGGAGGTTGACGGAAGATCACGCGGGTCTGCACGTCGGAGAGCAACCCGGCGGCGATCTTCGCGTCTGAGGTGCCGTCGTCGGCTTGTGCGGTCAGGTCGCCGGGTCGGTGACAGACCAGCCAGGTCGACACACCGAACGTGCGTGACAGTTTGAGGCTGGATTGGAAGTGGCGGGCGCCGTGACGGACCGCGGCCCATGCCTCGTCGATGACTTGGAGCACCCGGCGGTCGGATTCGCGTTGGAGCACCGCGGCGAGCCACGACGTCGCCGCCAACATGACGAGGGGGAGGGCTTCGTCGTCTCCGTAGACCGCGGACAGGTCGAGCACGAACCCGGGGCCGTCGGTCCAGTCGACGGCCACGCTGGTGGGCCCGTCGAACATCCCAGCCAACGTGCGGGTCAAGAGCTTGTCGAGCGCGAACACGACCGGCGTCGCGGCCTGCGCGAGTTCGAGCGGCGCGCGGCGCGACAAGGCGACGAGTTCCTCTGCCGGGTCGGCAGTGACGCGGGCGGCGACGTCAGCGAGGGTGAACGGCTCGCCATGGCGGGCGAGGGAGGTGATGGCCCAGCCGAGCACCGCGTCTTCGGTCGGATCGAGCGCCCGCCCTAACACGCCGGCGACCAGCGCGGTCGCGAGCGACTGGCGGTGCAGCACCTCGCCGGGGTCACCGCGGTGCTCCATCGGGTTGAGGCGATCCCGCCCACCGGGATGGAGACGAATCACGGGCAGGCCATGCCGGGTTGCGAACGGCCCGTACTCGCCTTTGGGATCCAACACGGTGACCATGCGTCGCGGTCCGTACACCGCGAGCTCCCGGCCGAGGAACGCCTTGACCAGCGCGGACTTCCCAGACCCGATGTCGCCGGTGACGACCACGTTCGGGTTGGTCAGGTGCCCGCCGGTGTAGAGCTCGAAGGGATCGAAGTAGAACCCCGCACCCCCACCAGTGACGTGAACTCCGACGTAAGGGCCGCGGGCCCCGAACCCGGCGTCGACGTGGCACGGGTAGACGGAGCACAGGTGGGCCATCGTCGCTCGATGCCGCTCCAGGTGCAGGCCCCGGGTGGTCGCCCACGGAGACGGACGCACGATCGCATCATCAGGCCCGTCCTGCCTGCGCTTCGCGCGGGAGAGGCGACGAACGGTCATGGTCCAGTTCCACGCGCGACGATCCGCCCGAGCGGCAGACTGGCGACCCACCCGGCTTCGTGACGCGCTTCCAACGGGCGCAGGTCGACCAGACACTGGCCCGCGGCCTGTTCGACATCGGCGCAGTGGTCGTCGAGGGTGTCCAGGTCCGAGGCGGTGACGGTAACGATGCCGGCGAAGCGGAACTCGGCGTGGCCTTCGGAGAGCTCGCGTTCTCGGTTCTCGACGTCTGCAAGTCGCTTCTTCTCCCGGGCGGTGACGCGAAACCCCTTCTCGGTCTTCAGCGCCGCGTCGGCTTCGCGGGCCATGACCTCGCGGTCCGCAGCCCGCGCCGCGCGGCCCATCGGCACCGGCTCGAGGACAACGGTCACGGTCCGGACACACGGCGTGTCGATCAGGATCCCGCCGAGCCAGTCCGCACCGACCGGCAGCGGCGGCCATCCCGCCACCCGATAGGCGCGGTGGTACGCAGCGTCGACGTGGACGTGGCCCCATTGGGGTTCCACCAGCATCGGTCCCCACTCCAAGGCACCGCGCCGCGTCGCGGCGGCCAACGACCGGCCCAGGCCGATGACCCGCGCGGCGCGGGCCGGGTCGGAGCGCAGCCGCACCGCGGTCGAGAGCTCGAGCGCGGACAACGGCGCCTCGACGGCGATGCCGGCGGTGTCGAGCCGGGTGGTGAACAGGCGGACCTCGTCGCGGAGGGTCTCCACCGCGGCGGCGAGGCGGGACCCGACTCGGCGTCGGGTTCGGACGCGCCGTTGATCGACTGTGACGGTCACCAAGGTCTCGTGCGCGATCGTGACCGGGGCCTGCTCGTCGACGAGCGCCCGGTAATCGGCGACCGCGGGCTGCTCGGCGCGGCGGTCGAGACCGATGGCGGCGAGGAACTCCTGGTGGGTATCCGCGGTCACGGGATGGGCCCATTCCTGCCACACCACTTGCGCGACAGGGGACTGCTCGCGCGCGAACGGGGAGAGGGCGCCGCCCCATGCGGCCAGGATCGCGTCCTGCTCCCGGCCAGATGCGAGCGCGAAGCCGTGACCGTGGACGCGCACCACCGCGCTGAGCGTTCCTGCCGTACGGTCCCGCACCACACCGAATCCGGTATGAGGATCGTCGACGAGTTCCATACCTGCGAGGACCTGGGGGAGCGGCGCGTGGGTGTTGTCAGCGAGCAGCGGCATCACCCACCGTCGACGCCGACCACGACGGCCGATGAGCAAGCGTGCGCCAGGGACGAGGGTCTCGGCCAACGGGGTTCCGCGCCACCGTCCGAACGCGACCGTGCACCCGAGCGCGGGGCCCAGCACTCCGACGATCGCGGGCAGCGGCGTCTGGAGGACCAGCGCCAAGAACAGGACACCACTGACCAACGGAACGGCCTGGCGTCCGGAGAGCCCGATCAACATGCCGGGGCGTTGCGCATCGGCGAACCGGTACGACCGGGTGTCGGTCACGACCGGTCCCCGTCGTCGCCCTCGCGGTCACCGACGTCTCGCGTCGATGTCGGAGTCGGTGTCCGTCGCGGGGGCGGCAACGATTCACCATGGCGCGCGCCGGGCGCGGGCGTCCCGGGAGCCGCGGATGCGGACTCGCCCGACGCCGCGCCCGGCGCGGCGGCGGGTGGCTGGTCCGAGGGTCCAGTCGCAGCCTCGGCCACGCCACCCGCACCCGCCGTGCTCGTCACGCCAGGGGTGCCGGAGCCCCGTGTGCCGGCGAGCCCCGCCGCGAGATCGAACCCACCCGCACCACCCACCGCAGCAGCGCCCGCGACGCCGTGCTGGCCTGCGACGCCACGAGTCGCGGCGGACATCGCCGCCGACGCGCCGAGGCTCTTGACCATCAGCGCGGTGTGCGCGGCGGTCGTGGCGCCGCGCGCCCATCCACTGGCAATGCCGGCACCGACGATCGCGCCCTCGACGGTGGGCATCAGCTTGTACAGCACCACGGGTGTCACTGCGGCGATGAGGAAGCACGCGAACCCGGTCATGAGCGTGCCGACCGCGGCGGCACCGTCGTTGACGATCGCGGTCGACGTCGGATCACCGGCGGGGTGCGCGACGAGCTTCACCGCGACGACGAGCGTCACGACTCCTGCGACGAGAACCGCTGCCAGAAGGGAGA
>BTUT01000294.1:0-4593 GCA_045862935.1 Acidimicrobiia bacterium | reverse complement strand
CCGTGTGGAGGCCGTGATCCTGCCCCGCAACGTCCGCAGCCGCCGGGTGGCCGCGAAGCTCGAGCTGCGGGAGGAGGGGCTCTCGGAGCGGCTCCTGCAGATCCAGGGGATCTGGGAGGACCACGTGCGCTACGCGATCACCCGTGAGGAGTGGGCGCAGCGGCGCGACGACTACGAGCGGGTGTTCCTGGGTCGTCGAACGCGCTTCAAGGCCGGCGAACGCGCTCGTTGAGGTAGCCCTGCGCGAACGACCATGCCTGGCGGTCGAGCTCGGTGCGCACCGCGGACTCGAAGTCGGGTTGCCATGCCACCTCGCGCAGCGTCGCCTTGATCCGGGCCATCAGGTCACGGGGCACGCTCGCGGCCCGCTCGGCGAGCGCGATCGCCGCGGGGAGCAGCGCGTCGTCGTCCACGCACTGCCACGCGATCCCGAGCTGCTCGGCCCGCTCCCCGGTGACGCGCTCGCCGAAGAGGCACATCGCCGCCGCGACCTGCGGGCCGCCGAGGCGCTCGAGCAGCCACGTGTGACCGCCTCCGGGGTGGAGGCCGATCGTCGCGAAGCGCGTGTCGAAGCGGGCCGCGGGTGAGACGATGCGCACGTCGCACGCGAGCGCGAGGTTGAACCCCGCGCCCACCGCGGGGCCGTTGACCGCGGCGATCGTGGGCAACGGTGACTCGCGGAACGCGAGGAACCCCTCGTAGATCGCCCGGACGTCGGTGGGGTCGCCGCCCTCGGCGTCGGTGAGCGCCACGAGGTTGCCGAGGTCGGCGCCGGAGCAGAACGCGCGGCCCGCTCCGGTGACCACCAGGGCACCGACCGACTCGTCGGCCCGGAGCTGCTCCAGCGTGGCGACGATCTCGTCGACCATCGTCGGGCTGAGCGCGTTGCGGCGCGCGGGGTCGTCGAGGGTGAGGACGGCGACGGCGTCGCGGTGCTCGACGTGCAGCGGCATCGGTGCCTCCCGTGGATCGCGCGGGGCCCGACGCTACGTGACGCGTCCCCTGTCGGGAGGAGGCGGACGGCGCGGCACGGCGCTCCGACCCGTCGCGCGGTGGGCATCGGCGGGGCGGCGCCTCGTTCCCGGGATGGCTCAGGCGACCGCGGCACCGGTGCGCTGCCACCGCGTGCCGGCGAACCGGCCCACCATGCCCACCGCCCGCGCGACGAGCCACGCGGCGATCGCGCCCCAGAGCGCGAGCAGCCCGCCACCCACGACGGAGATCGTCGCGGCGAGCGGTGCGAACACCCCGAACGACGCCACGACCATCGCCACCGCGAGGAAGCGCTGGTCACCGGCGCCGATGAGCACACCGTCGAGCACGAACACCACCGCTGCGAGCGGTTGCAGCACGGCGACGATCACGAGCACCTGCACCGTGAGGTCGACCACCGCGCGGTCCTCGGTGAAGAGCGGCACGAACCACGCGGCCGCGCCGCCGACCACGAGCGCGATCAACGCGCCGGCGGCGATCCCCAGCACGATCATGCGGGTGCTCGCGGCCCGGGCGTCGTGCGGGTGGCCTGCGCCCAGGTACCGCCCCACCATCGCCTGCGCCGCGATCGCGATCGCGTCGAGCGCGAGTGCGAGGAGCAGGTTGACCTGGAAGGCGATCTGGTGCGCGGCGACCTGGGTGTCGCCGATCCGTGCGGCCAGGGCGGTGACCGTGATCGACACCGCGAGCAACGACGCAGTCCGCACGACGAGCGGCCCGCCGATCACCGCGACCGTCTTCACGCCCTCGCGGTCCGGGGTGACACGTGCACCCGTGGCCACCGCGCTGCGGCGGACGATCAGGACGTAGGCCGCGGCCGCACCCACCTGTGCCGTGACGGTCCCCCAGGCCGAGCCCGCGATGCCCGCGTCGAAGCCGTAGACGAGCAGGAGCTCGAGCGCGAGGTTCGCCACGTTCGCGCCGAGGGCGATGACGAGCGTGGTGCGCGTGTCCTGCATCCCGCGCAGGAACCCGGCGCCGGCGAGGGCGACCAGGTAGGCCGGGGCGCCGAGCGCGCTGATCCGGAGGTAGGTGATCGCGTGGTCCCGCGCCCCGTCGGACGCGCCCATCACGTCGACCAACCACCCGGCAGCAACCACGCCGACCACGGCGAGCCCGACGCCGAGACCGACCGCGAGCCAGCACGCATCCACGCCGATGGTCGTCGCCTCGCGGCGGCGCCCGGCACCGAGGCGGCGGGCCACGGCGCCGGTGGTGGAGTAGGCGAGGAAGTTGAACACGGCGAACGCGGCGGTGAGCACGATCCCGGCGACCGCGAGCCCCGCGAGTGGCCGGGTGCCCAGGTGGCCGACGATCGCGGTGTCGGCGAGCACGTAGAGCGGCTCGGCCACCAGTGCCCCGAGGGCCGGGACGGCCAGTCGCACGATCTCCCGGTCGTAGGGGCTCGTCAGCCGGTACCGGCGGCGATCGGGCGGGGTCGGAGCGCTCACCCGCGCGGACCGTACCGGACGGGGCGGCTCCGCCGGTGCGGGATTCCTGTCACAGGGCGGCGCGACACTGACCCCCGTGGGTGGAGGAGTCGACGCATCTCCCGTTCGAGGGACTGACCGGTCCGCCGTCCCGGTCGCCAGCCCGCTCGACGACCGGGTCGACGGTGGCGTGCAGGGGTTCGCGGTCGCCGCGCGGGCGCTCGCGGACGCGGCGCGCGCCGAAGGCCTCGCGGTGCCCGCGTTCCGATCCCCACCACGGCTCCCCGGTGCGGTGCGAACCCTGCGGCGCCATCCGGCGGGCACGGTCGTGTCGGTGCGGTTGCGAGACCGGCCGTTCGACGTGGTCGCCGCGGACATGGTGGAAGGGGTCGTGGTCGCCAACCGTCTCGAGGGCGCCGCCGCGCTCCGGGCGCGCGCGCTCCTGGCGGGAGCCGTCGCGGACGCCTGCGCCCGCCCCGCGGCCTGCACCGGCGCTCTAGCCTCCGGGAAGGCTCGGGTGGTGGAACGGCAGACACGGGCGGCTTAAACCCGCCTGCTCCTTTGGGAGCGTGAGGGTTCGACTCCCTCCCCGAGCACCCGCTGACCTGGGGAAACGCCGCTCTGAGGGCGCTTCGGAGAGGCGCTTCCGGAGGCTTCTCTCCCCGATTTGCTGACGCTTTGCTAACGTACTCCGGCATGCGGGGCCATGTGCACCGGCGGGGAGCTACCTGGACGTACGTCGTGGACGTCGGGCGTGACCCGGCCACGGGCCGGCGCCGCCAGCAGACCAAGGGCGGGTTCCGCACCAAGAAGGACGCCGACCTGGGGAAACGCCGCTCTGAGGGCGCTTCGGAGAGGCGCTTCCGGAGGCTTCTCTCCCCGATTTGCTGACGCTTTGCTAACGTACTCCGGCATGCGGGGCCATGTGCACCGGCGGGGAGCTACCTGGACGTACGTCGTGGACGTCGGGCGTGACCCGGCCACGGGCCGGCGCCGCCAGCAGACCAAGGGCGGGTTCCGCACCAAGAAGGACGCCGAGCGGGCGCTGGCCGAGACGATGCGATCGCTCGACGAGGGCACCCACGTTGCCCGGGATCCGCAGACGCTGGGCGAGTGGATCGAGCGCTGGCTCGAGGCGATGGGGCCGAAGGTTCGGGCGTCGACGCTGCGGGACTACCGCAATGGGCTCCAACGGGTGAGCGACCGGCTCGGCTCGGTGCAGCTCCAGGCGCTGCGCCCGCTCGACCTGGAGGAGCTCTACGCGGATCTGCTCCGCGAGGGGAAGCGCTACGGCGGTGGGCTCGCCCCCAAGACGGTGCGCAACGTGCACATAGCGGTCCGCCGCTCGTTGGCCGACGCGCAGCGCTTCGGGCTGGTGTCGCGCAACGTCGCCACGCTGGTGAAGCCGCCGGTGCCGCAGCGGGCCGAGCTGACCACGTGGACGGCCGACGATGTGCGGACGTTCCTCGACGCCGTGGCCGACGACCGGCTGATGCCGGCGTACCGGCTCCTGGCCGCGACCGGGATGCGCCGGGGCGAGGCGCTGGGGCTGCACTGGACCGACGTCGACCTAGCCGTCGGGCGGCTCACCATCAACCGGTCGTTGACGGTGGTGGACGGCGCGCTGGTCTGGTCGTCGCCGAAGACAGCACGGTCCCGGCGCAGCCTCTCGCTCGACCCGGAGACAGTGGCGGTGCTGCGATCGCACAAGGTGCGCCAGGCCGAGGAGCAGCTAGCGGCCGGCGAGCTATGGACCGGCGAGAACGTCCTGTTTTGCGATGAGTTGGGGCGACCACTTCACCCGGATCGGTTCACCAAGACGTTTGCCCGTGCCGTTGCAGGCGCGGGGGTGCCCACGATCCGCTTGCACGATCTTCGTCACACCTGGGCAACTCTCGCGCTCCAGGCGGGAGTGCACCCGAAGGTGGTCAGCGAGCGCCTCGGCCACGCGACGACCGGCATCACGCTCGACATTTACAGCCACGTCCAACCCGAGCTCGACGCGCAAGCTGCGACGACGGTCGCCAACCTGTTCCGTGCGTCAGGGCTCCACCGCGTGAACGAGTCAGCTGGGCCGTCGTGACTCAAAGAGGCCGGTTCGGCCTGCTTCGTTAACCCCGACTCTTCATGAGATGTCGGGTGGTGTGGCGTCCGCCGTTGATTGTTGATC
>BTUT01000293.1:0-4596 GCA_045862935.1 Acidimicrobiia bacterium | reverse complement strand
TGCGCTCCCGATCGGGCCTCGTCGACGAGCGCGAGGATGTCGGATGGGCCGAGCGGCAGCGCGGTGATCGTCACGCCGAGCGGCGCGAGCGCGTCGGCGATCGCGTTGATCACCGCCGGGGGTGCGCCGATCGCGCCGCCCTCGCCCACTCCCTTGTAGCCGCCGGCGCCGGCGCCGGGGGTCGTCTCCAAGTGGCCGTACTCGATCGTGGGCACCTCGGCCGCCGTAGGGAGCAGGTAGTCGAGGAACGTGGTCGTCAGCGGGTTGCCGTCGTCGTCGTAGACGAGGTGCTCGAAGAGCACACCGCCGATGCCCTGCACCGTGCCGCCGGCGATCTGGCCCTCGACCACGTTGGGGTTGATCATCGGTCCGCAGTCCTCGGCCACGATGTAGCGCAGGATGCGGACCTTGCCGGTGGCGACGTCGACCTCGCAGGTGCACACGTGCGTGGCGTTGGCCCAGATCGACGCGGCCTCGGCGGTGTAGCGCGCACTCGCTTCGAGCCCGGCCGACACGCCCGCCGGGAGCGCGGCGGGCTGGAAGTAGGCGAGGTTCGCGATCTCGGCGATGGGGATGCCGGCCGAGGGGGTGCCGCGGACGAAGGCGCGCGATCCCGCGACCTCGATGTCGGTCTCCGCGGCCTCGAGCCGGTGCGCGGCGATCGCGACGATCTTCTCGCGCAGGATCGCGCTCGCGTCGCGCACCGCACCGGCGGTCATGCCTCCGCTGCGGCTCCCGGCGGTGCCGGCGCCGTAGGGCGTGATCGCGGTGTCGCCCTGGATGGTGTGGACGTCGGCGATGTCGACCCCGAGCGCGTCGGCGGTGAGCTGCACGACCGTCGTCTCCACGCTGTTGCCGCACGAGCCGCCCGCGACGTACACGTTCACCGTTCCCGACGGTTCGATGCGGATCGTCGCACCCTCGGTGCCGAAGATGCCCATGCTGGAGGTGGTGGGCTCGACGTAGGTGCTGGTGCCGACGCCGAGGTACCGGCCCTCGGCGCGAGCCGCTGCCTGCTCGGTGCGGAAGCGGTCGTAGTCGAGGATCGCCAGCGCGTGCTCGAAGGTCTCGAGCGGTGTGACCCGGTCGTAGGGCATGCCGTTGGCGTTCGTGTAGGGCATCTCGTCGCTGCGCAGCAGGTTGCGGCGCCGCAGCTCGACGGGGTCGACGCCGATCTGCCGCCCGGCGATGTCGAGCAGCATCTCGCGGGCCACCGACTCGAACTGCCACGGGCCGCGGTAGGCCGTGCGGCCGGCGGTGTTGGTGTAGACGAACTTCGAGTCGAAGGTGGCCGCGGGCACCCGGTACGGCCCGGGGAACAGGAGCGCTGCGACCATGCCGCTCCCGACCGGCCACGGGATCGGGTAGGCGCCGGAGTCCTGGAGGTAGTCGATCCGCGCGGCGAGGATCGCGGCGTCGTCGTCGAAGGCCATCTGCGCCACGCCGCGCTCGCGGCGGGACTTGCCGGCGGCCGTGAGGTTCTCGCGCCGGTCCTCGACCCACTTCACGGCGACCGGGAGCTCGCGCGCCGCGAGGGCGATGCACATGTCCTCGCGCGACACCATGACCTTCTGACCGAACGCGCCACCGGTGTCGCGCGCGATGACCCGCACCTGGTGCTCGGGGATCCCGAGCAGCCGTGCGGTGAACGCGCGGACCTCGTGCGGGGCCTGGGTGGCGGACCAGAGCGTGAGGTCGCCGCTCGCGGGTGACCACTCGGCGACCATCCCCCGGGTCTCCATCGGCACGGCCACGTACGACTGCTGGGAGATGGTCGCCTCGACCACGTGGGCTGCGTCGGCGAAGATCGCGTCCACGTCGGGCCGGGCCGGGGTCCCCATCGCGCCGACGACGTTGCCGGGGGCGTCGCCGTGCACGAGGTCGCCGCGGGCGCCGGCCTGCTCCGCCGCGAGGTAGTCGACCACCGGGGTGAGCGGCTCGTAGTCGACGTCGACGAGGTCGGCCGCGTCCTCGGCGACGTAGCGACTCTCGGCGACGACGAGCGCGACGGGGTCGCCCACGAACCGCGCCTCCCCCTCGGCGAGGGGAGGCAGCGGGGTGCGGGGCATCTCCCGACCGAGCATCGAGTACCACTGCTCGTGGACCCCCGGGTTGAGGTCGGCGGCGGTGAACACTGCGTGGACACCGTCGAGCGCGAGGGCTGCGGAGGGGTCGATGCCGATGATGCGAGCCCGCGCGAACGGGCTGCGCACGAAGCACGCGTGCAGCATCCCCGGGCGGGTCACGTCGTCGACGTAGGTGCCGCGGCCGGTGAGCAGGCGTGCGTCCTCGACGCGGGCGACGCGCGCGCCCGCGTAGCGGGCTGCGGAGACGGGGAGCCCCTCGGTCGTCGCGCTCACCGGATCGGCTCGTCCCCTTCGATGGTGGTGCGGCTCGCCATGCGGCCCGACGCCGGGTCGTAGGGCTGGACGCGGTGGATCACCCCGCGGTTGTCCCAGATGACCAGGTCACCGACGCGCCAGTCGTGGCGGTAGACGTGGTCGGCGGTGGTGGCCCGGGCGAGGAGGTCGTCGAGGAGGGCGCGGCCCGCCTCGGGCGTCATGCCCACGACCTCGACCGCGGTCGAGCCGATCACGAGCGACCGGCGCCCGCTGCGGTGCGTCCACACGAGGGGATGCTCGCGCTCGGGGATCGTGGACCAGGCGGCGACCTGCTCGGGGGTCGGGTCGGGGTTCACGAGCCGCTGCGTGCCCGCGAGCGAGTGGCGCACCCGCAGCTCGGCGAAGCGGGCCTTCTCGTCGTCGGAGAGCTCGTCGTACGCGACGTACGTGCTCGCGAACTCGGTCTCGCCACCCTGCGCGGCGACGACGCGCGCGCTGAGCAGTGTGGCGAGCGCCGGGATCTCGTCCTGCGCACCGTCGATGTGCCACTCGACCGTGCCCCGCAGGTAGGCGGCGGTCGGGTTCTTGTCCTCGTCCATCGTGACCGGGAAGATCTCGGGGACCGGGGCGTCGGGCTTGAGCACCACCGGCGTGCCGAGGCGCCGCGTGAGGGCCGCCTGCGCGGCGTCGTCGAGGTGCAGCTCGGGGAACACCAGCACGCCGTGCGCGTCGAGCGTCTCGAGCGCCCACGCCGGGATCGCGTCGTCGTGGAGGAGCCGGTCGGCCCCGACTCCCTCCACCCGCGCCCCGACGCGGCCGAGCACCTCGACGGCGATCGGCGGGCTCGGTGGTGTCGTCGACGTCGGCATGACGGCCCCCCTGGCGCTCGCGAGCTCGACGGTTACGGGACTATACGAGTGCGAGAACGACCTTTCCACTGCCCGGGCGATCGCCTAACTTCGGTGCCGTGGACGTCGAGGAGGCCCTGGACTTCGCCCGGTCGACCCGGCAGTCGGTGCTCGTCACGCTGCGGGCCAACGGCCGCCCGCAGCTCTCGAACGTGTGGCACCACGTCGGGGCCGACGGGCGCATCCGGATCTCGGTCACCACCGACCGGGCCAAGTACACCAACCTGCGGCGGGAGGGCTGGGCCGCGCTCCACGTCACGCGCGGCGACTTCGACGCGTACGCGGTGATCGACGCCGAGGTCGAGCTCTCGCCGATCGCGGCCTCGCCCGACGACGCGACCGTCGAGGAGCTCGTCGCCCACTACCGGCGCATCGTGGGGGAGCACGAGGACTGGGACGGCTTCCGCCGCGCGCAGGTCGAGCAGCAGCGGGTCGTCGTCCGGCTCACGCCGACGAGCGCGTACGGGATGCTCCCGTGAGGAGAGGATCGCCATGAGCGGGGTGAGGGACGACTTCGACTGGTACTTCGACCCCGACGTCCTCCAGGACCCGTACCCGTTCGTGGAGTGGCTGCGCGCGCGGTGCCCCGTGGAGCGCGAGCCGCGGTACGGCGCGTTCGCGGTGACCGGCTTCGAGGAGGCCGTCTCGGTGCTCAACGACACCGACGGCTTCTCGAACTGCAACTCGATGGCCGGGCCGTTCTGCGGGTTCCCCGAGGTCCCGCCGGGCACCGACGACGTGGCCGACCTCATCGAGACGGTCCGGGTGAACATGCCGATGCAGGAGCACCTCCCGATGCTCGACCCACCGGCGCACACCGACCACCGTTCGCTGCTGATGCGCCTCATCACCCCGAAGCGGCTCAAGGAGAACGAGGAGTTCCTCTGGCGCTGCGCCGACCAGCAGCTCGACGAGTTCGTCGACCGCGGTACGTGCGAGTTCATCAGCGAGTTCTCCAACCCGTACGGGATGCTGGTCATCACGGAGCTCCTCGGCGTCCCGGACGAGGACCGCCACACGTTCCGCAGCCGGCTGGCGGAGAAGACCCCCGGGGCCGCGGAGGACCTCACCGGCCCGTACGACGCGCTCGCGTTCCTCTACGACCGGTTCACCGGGTACGTCGAGGAGCGCCGCGCCAACCCTCGTGACGACGTGCTCACCGGCCTGGCGACCGCCACCTTCCCGGACGGGACCCTGCCCGAGGTCATCGACGCCGTGCGCATCGCCGCCTTCCTGTTCGCCGCGGGGGGCGAGACCACCGCGCGCGTGCTCGGCACCGCGCTGCGCATCCTCGGTGAGTGCCCGGACCTGCAGCAGCGGCTCCGCGACGACCGATCGCTCGTCCC
>BTUT01000292.1:3272-4599 GCA_045862935.1 Acidimicrobiia bacterium | reverse complement strand
CTCGCGTGAGGACGTCGCGTCCGAGTCCGAGGCCGTCCATCACCCCGGGTCGGAAGTTCTCGACGAGGATGTCGGTGTCGTGGAGGAGGCGCAGCACGAGGTCGCGGCCGCGGGGCTGCTTCACGTCGATGACCACGCTGCGCTTGCCCCGCGCGCGCCGCAGGGGCGAGAGCGCGATGTCGCCGGCGCCCCGTGGTCCGGTGTGCACCCCATCCGGTCCCACGAACGGGGGAGTCGTCCAGGTGGCGTCACCACCCGGCGGCTCGACCCGCACGACGTCGGCGCCCAGCGCGGCGAGGTAGTGGCACGCGAGCGGGCCGGTCACCATGCGGGTGAGGTCGAGCACCCGCACGTCGGAGAGGGGGCGACCGCTCACGCGGTGGCCGGATCTGCGGAGGAGCTCCAGCGGGGCGCCCGCCGCTCGGCTCGGGCTCGGGGTCCCTCGGTCGCGTCGGGGTGACCGCGGTACTCCGCCTGGACCGCCTCGGCACGCGCGACGGCGTCCGCGAGGGGCAGCGTCTGGGTCTCCCAGAGCACGCGGATCATGCGCTCCACCGCGGCCGGGGAGTTGCGTCCGATCGTGGCCGCGTCCGCGAGTGCCGTTTCGAGCAGCATCTCGGCCGCGGTGACCCGCTGCACCAGTCCCGCGCGCCGCGCCTCGTCCGCGGTCAGCGCGTCGTGGGCGCCGAAGACCGCCATGCGCAGCACCGTGGCGAACGACGCGCGCCGGGCGAGCGCGATCGACCCGCTCGCGACCACGAACCCGAGGCTGACCCCCGGGTTCGCGACCGTCGCGTGTTGCGCCGCGAGCGCGTGGTCGCAGTCGCCGAGGAACCAGAGACCACCGCCGAGGCACCGGCCGTTCACCGCGGTGATGATCGGCTTCCACACGCCGAACTGGCGGCCGGTGAACCGCCACGGCCCCTCACTCGACGGCTGGGCGACGCGCTCGACGACGGCTGGGTCGGTGAGGTCGGCGCCGCTGGTGAAGCTCTCGGTGCCGGCGCCGGTCACCACCGCGACTCGGATCGCGGGATCGTCGCGGATCGCAGCCCAGGCTTCGGGGAGCTCGTGGACGAGGTCGTGCGCGCTGAGCGCGTTGGCGCGGTCGGGGTGATCGAACACCAGGATTGCGGTTCCGCCGTCGCGGTCGAGCCGGATCGCCACCGCGGCGACGCTACCCGAGCGACGGCGCCGTCGGGCTCGTCGCGGGTCGCGTCACGGACGGCGGGAGGTTGCGGACGGAGGCGCCGTCGAGCCGTGGCCCGTGGGTGTGGAGGTGGCAGGCGACGGTGATCCCATCCGAGGTGGTGAACGCCGGCGGATC
>BTUT01000292.1:0-3172 GCA_045862935.1 Acidimicrobiia bacterium | reverse complement strand
TGTGGAGGTGGCAGGCGACGGTGATCCCATCCGAGGTGGTGAACGCCGGCGGATCGACCTCGCGGCACACCTCCATCACGTACGGGCAGCGTGTGTGGAACCGGCAGCCCGGAGGGGGGGCAACCGGGCTCGGTACGTCGCCGGCGAGCACGATCCGGCGGCGGGATCGTTGCTCCACCGGATCGGGCACCGGCACCGCCGAGAGCAGCGCGTCGGTGTAGGGGTGCCGGGGTGTGGTGTACACGGCTTCGGCCGGACCCTGCTCGACGATCCGCCCGAGGTACATCACCGCGATGCGTTGACTCACGTGGCGCACGACCGAGAGGTCGTGGGCGATGAACAGGTAGGCGACTCCGAGCTCGTCCTGGAGGTGGCGGAGCAGGTTGATCACCTCGGCCTGTGTCGACACGTCGAGTGAGCTGACCGGCTCGTCGCACACCACGAGCTGGGGGTTCACCACGAGCGCACGGGCGATCGCGAGACGTTGCAGCTGACCACCGGAGAACTGGTACGGGTAGCGCGCGAGATGGGCACGGTTCAGGCCGACGAGGTCGAGCTGCGCCGCCGCGCGGTCCTCGCGTGCGCGCCTCGAGAGGTTGTCGTGGGCACGGAGCGGCTCGGTGATGCTCGAGCCGACGGTGGCCCGCGGATCGAACGACGAGTACGGGTCCTGGAAGATCATCTGCGCTCGCCGGCGGATGGATCGGAGCTCGGCGCGCGACACGCGGGTGATGTCGCGACCCCCGAACCACAGCTCACCCCCGTCGATCGGGAGCAAGCGCAGCACGCATCGCCCGAGGGTCGACTTGCCCGATCCCGACTCCCCGACGAGGCCGAGGGTCCGACCGGGTTCGACCACGAGGTCGACACCGTCCACCGCGCGGGCGTGGGCCGCGACGCGGCGGAGCATCCCGCGACGGATGGGAAAGTGCTTGGTGATCTGCCGACCCTCGACGAGCGCGGCGCCAACTCCGGCCGAACCTCCGGCCGAACCTCCGGTGGGGGCTCCGGTGGTGTGTCCGGCGGTTTCTCCGGCGGCGCCTCCGTGGATGGTCACGGCTGGGCTCCGACGTCGGCGCGCAGATCGAGGTCGGCGTGACGCGCGCAGCGCACGACGGCATCGGCGCCGATGCGGGAGAGGGCGATCGGCACGGTGGTGCACTCCGGCGAGCGAGCGAACGGGCAACGGGGATGGAACCGACACCCCGGAGGCATGTTGTCGGGCGGAGGGACGCGCCCGGGGATCGACGCGAGATCGCCGGTGCCGGCATGACGTTGCGGCATCGCGTGGAGGAGTCCGGCGGTGTACGGGTGCCGGGGGTGAGCGAAGAGGTCGTGCACGGAGCCGGTCTCGACGACCTGACCGGCGTAGAGCACCGTCACGCGGTCGCACACGTCGGCGACCACGCCGAGGTCGTGGGTGACGAAGATCACCGCCATCTGCGTCTCCTGCTGGACGGAGCGCAGCAGATCGAGGATCTGGGCCTGCACGGTCACGTCGAGTGCCGTGGTCGGCTCGTCGGCGATGAGCAGCTTCGGACGGCAGATCAGGGCCATCGCGATCATCACCCGCTGGCGCATGCCGCCCGAGAACTCGTGGGGGTACTGATCGAGGCGTGCTTCGGGATCGGGGATGCCCACGCGCTCGAGGAGCTCGAGTGCTCGCGCGCGGGCCTCGGAGCGCGACACGTCCTCGTGCAACCGCACCGCCTCCGCCAGCTGGTTGCCGACCGTGTACGCGGGGTTGAGGCTCGACATCGGGTCCTGGAAGACCATGGCGATGTCGGCTCCCCGGAGGCGGCGCATCGCCTCGAAATCGGCGGCGAGCAGATCTGTCCCTCCGAAGTGCACGCGCCCGCCGGCGATCGTTCCCGGCGGCGAGGGGATGAGGCGCATGACCGCGAGCGACGAGACGGTCTTGCCCGACCCGGACTCGCCGACGAGGCCGAGGATCTCGCCGGAGCGGAGCGTGAACGACACGTCGTCGACGACCCGGTGCGTGCCGCGGTCGGTCTCGAACTCGACGGTGAGTCCCTGCACCGTCAGGAGTGCGTCATCGGTGCTCTCGAAGCCTTCTCCCGACGCAGTGTCGGACGGTTCCGGCACCTGGACCCGGGTGAGCCCCTGGCGCCCGCGCCGCCGACGCCGCGCGGTGTCGACGCTGAACGAGTCGCGGAGCCCGTCGCCCAGGAGGTTGAACGCCATCACCGTGAGCGCGATCGCGACGCCCGGGTACACCATCTGCCAGGGATGGGTGAAGATCTCCTCGTAGGCGTCGCTGAGCATCGAGCCCCAGCTGGCCTTCGGCGGTTGCAGGCCCACACCGAGGAAGCTCAGGGCAGCTTCGGCCAGGAGCACCGATCCGAGCGCGAGTGACGCCTGCACGATGATGGGGGACGCGACGTTGGGGAGCACGCGCACCGTGAGCATCCAGATCGGGCGCGACCCGATGGACTGCGAGGCCTCGATGAACGTCTCCTCGCGCACGGCGAGTGTCTGCGCGCGCACGAGGCGGGTGAAGCTCGGGACGAAGACGATCGAGAGGGCGATCATCGCATTCGTGAGGCCCGGCCCGAGGACACCGGCGATTGCCAGCGCGAGGATCAGCGCGGGGATCGACAGGATGCCGTCCATGACGCGCATGAGCGTGTTGTCGAACGCGCCACCGATGTAGCCCGACGCGAGGCCGAGCGGGAGCGCGACCACGAGCGCGGAGATCACCACCTGGAAGCTCGCGCGCAGCGACACACCCGCGCCGGCGAAGAGCCGGGCCACGATGTCTCGCCCGAGCTTGTCGGTGCCGAGCCAGTGCTCGCCCGATGGCGACGCCAGCGTGTTGGAGAAGTCGGTGTCGAGAGGGTTGTGGGGCCACCACCACCGGTAGGTGAGCGTCGCGAGGAACAGCAGGAGCAGGAAGGACGCCGCGACCAAGGCCGCCTTCTCGTGGCGCAGCCGCCGCATGGCGCGGGTGAACGGTGCCGAGGAGTCCCCACTGACGACCTCGATCTGGCCGCCGGCGGGTGCGCCCTCCACGTCGAAGGTCGGGCTCTGCCCGGGATGGGTGGTGTGGACCGACTCGGGGTCACGCCCTGGCTCGCCCGCTCGACGCTCGCTCACGCTTCCCGCTCCTGGCGGCTGCGCCGCCGGGCCGCTCGGGCCCCGCTCGCGGCGG
>BTUT01000291.1:0-4605 GCA_045862935.1 Acidimicrobiia bacterium | reverse complement strand
CGACGATCCGCTGCTCGGACCTTCGTGGGCCGCCGCACCCAAGCTGTGGGAGCGCGCCGACTTCGGTCCCGACGACGTGTCGTGCGCGCAGCTCTACGACGCGTTCACCCCGCTCATCCCGTTGTCGCTCGAGGGTTTCGGGTTCTGCGGGCGCGGCGAGGGCGCGGCGTTCACCGAGGATGGCGCCCTCGAGTGGCCGAACGGCCGGCTCCCGATCAACACCGCCGGCGGCGGCCTCAGCGAGGCCTACGTGCACGGCTTCAACCTCATCACCGAGGGCGTGCGTCAGATGCGGGGCACCTCCACGAGCCAGGTCGCCGGCGCGACGACCTGCCTGGTGACGAGCGGCGAAGCCGTCCCGACGAGCGCGCTGCTGCTCCGGAGCTGACGAGCGCCGCCGCGACTACGCCGAACCACCCTGGCGGGCCTCCATCGCGGCCATGCCCTGGGCGAACAGCGCCTCCATGTCGATCGCGCCCGTCATGACCGCGGCCACGAACCCGGCGTCGACCAGGAGGTTGAGGCCGGTGATGAAGCTCGCGGCGTCGCTGTTGAGGAACGCGAGCGGCCAGCCCATCTCCTCGGGCTCGGCTCGACGCTCCATCGGGCCGAGGAAGGCGTCGATGAGCTCCTTCCCGGTGGCCGCCTCGAACTCCGGCATCATCGGCGTGGCCGTGGGACCGGGGCTGATGCAGTTCACCCGCACGCCGCGGCCCACCACTGCGAGGGCACGCGTCATCGTGTAGACGATGATCGCCTCCTTCGAGAAGGTGTAGCCCTCGGCGATGAGCTCAGGGCGCTCGGCACACCACGCGTTGGCCTCGGCGAAGCCCGGCGTGGCGAGGAGCTCGAAGATCTCCCCCATGTGGTTCATGAAGTTGAGGCCGGCGTTCGAGGAGATGATCGCGGCGGCCCCGCCCGCGGAGAGCCGGTCGGTGAGCGCGTCGACCACCTTGCGCATGGCCACGAAGTTGACCGTCATCACGTCGAGCGGCGGGTGGGTCTGAGGCAGGCCGGCGCAGTAGAACACCGCGTCCCAGGATCCCCCGACGGCTGTGAGCATCGCGTCGATCTGGGCCTCGTCCCGGAGGTCGCACGCGGTGAACGATGCGAGCTCGTAGTCGGGCTGCTTGTAGTCGACCCCGTGCACCTCACCCCCCAGTGACTGCACGATCTTCGCCGTGGCGGCGCCCATCCCCGAGAAGCAGCCCACCACGAGCGCGCGCTTGCCGGTGTAAGAGAACGCGTTCTCCATCGTTTCCTCCCCTTCGTTGTCGGACGGCCGGGGACGCTATCCCACGACCTGCAGGTGCTCGTCGAGCGAGAGCATGTTCAGCGCGTTGCCCCGGAGGATCTTGTGGACGATCTCGTCGGGGACGTTGGCGAGCACCTTCTCGACGTACTCGTGGGTGTGCGGCCACGTGGTGTCGGTGTGCGGGTAGTCGGTCTCGTAGGTGACGTTGTTGACACCGATCTTGTGGATCGACTCGATGCCGTGGTTGTCACGGAAGAAGCACCCGAAGACGTGATCCGCGTAGTACGTGGACGGCGGCTCCGGCACGAGCGTCCGCGTGTGCATCCAGCCCTCGTGGGTCTCCCACACGTCGTCGGCCCGCTCCAGCACGTAGGGCAGCCAGCCGATCTGGCCCTCCGAGTACGCGATCCGGAGGTTCGGGTACCGCGGGAACAGCCCCGAGAACAGGTAGTCGGACAGCGACGCCATCGAGTTGTTGAACGTCAGCGTCGCCTGCACCGCCAACGGCGCATCTGCGGACGTCGCCAGCATCTGCGACGACGAGCCGATGTGCATGCACACCGTCGTGTGCGTCTCGTTGCACGCCTCGAAGAACGGGTCCCAGTGACCGCTGTGGATGCTGGGCAGACCGAGGTGGATCGGCAGCTCACTGAACGTCACCGCCCGCACCCCGCGTGCGGCGTTGCGGCGCACCTCGGCCGCCGCGAGCTGCGGGTCCCACAACGGGACGAGACACAACGGGATCAGCCGCCCCTCCGAGCCCGCGCACCACTCCTCCACCATCCAATCGTTGTACGCCTGCACTCCGAGCAGCGCGACGTCCTTGTCGCTCGCCTCGAGGAACACCTGTCCGCAGAACCGCACCGCGGTGGGGAAGCCGAGCGAGGCTTCGACCCCCGCGGCCTCGAGGTCGCGGATACGGGCCTGGGGGTCGGTGCAGCCGATCCACATGTCGTCGTAGGTGATGCAGGTGAGGTCCATCTTCGACTTGTCGAACTTCCAGATGTCGCCCCCGGGGACCGCCCAGTTGGGGATCGCCACGTGCGACTTGTGCACGTAGATCACCTTGTCGTCGTAGATCCAGCAGTCGGCCGGGCGGCCCTCATCGCCCTCCTCGAGCTCGTACACGCCCGCGCCGACCATCTTCGTGCTGACGATGTTGCGGCGCTCCACCCGCGGCGCCCGGTCACGCAGCTTGGCCGGGAACCGCGACACGAACGTGTCGACCGGCTCGATGATGTGGTCGTCGACGCTCACGATCATCGGCAAGGACGTGGACATGGGGATCTCCTCGGTCGGACTCCGTACGGTCCACTGTTCCCCATTGTTGACGGAATCGTCAAGTAGATGGCGGCGCCCCTGCGCCGGCGGCCGATCGACCCGCTCAGGGAGTGGCGACGAACTCGGGCTGGTGGAACGGGCCGCCCGGTACGGCGACGATGCGAGCGCGCACCGGCGTACCGACCTGCACGAGTCCGGGCTCGATCCCCAGCACCCGGCCGGTGATCCGCGCCCCCTCGACGCCGTCGAGGTCGATCGCCGCGATCACGTGCGGTCCGGGGCCCTGCCCGGGAACCGATTCCCGGTGCAGCACGATGAAGCTGTGGACGCGGCCCGTGCCGGCGACCGGCTCGAACCGAGTCTGGGCCCCACAGAACCGGCAGCGCTCGAGGGGCGGATGCATCCATGCGCCGCAGTCGGTGCACCGGCACAGCGCGAGCCGTCCGTCGGCCGTGGCCTCCCAGAAGCCCCGGCTGTCAGGATCCGGTACCGGCTGGGGCGGGACCAGCATCCACTCGGGGACCTCCGCCGGGGCCGCCTCACTCACGGTGCCACCGTCCCGAAGACGTTGGCGCCGCCGTACGGCCCCGCACCCGCGGTGACGAGCGCGAGCCGCGCGTCGGGGACCTGGCGGTCGCCGGCGTCTCCCCGCAGCTGCAGCACCGCCTCGTAGTGGTGGTTGAGCCCGTGGATGTACCCCTCCGACAGCAGGCCGCCGTGGGGGTTCACGACGACGTCGCCGCCGTAGGTCGCTCGGCCCTCGGCGAAGTACTCGCCCACCTCGCCCTTGCCGCAGAACCCGTAGTCCTCCATGGTCGCCATCACGGTGTAGGTGAAGCAGTCGTACATGCACGCGATGTCCATGTCGGCGGGGGTCAACCCGGTGCGGCTCCACAGCCTGGGCGCCACCGTCCGCGAGTACATGGCGGTCTGGTCGTCCCACTGCACCCAGTTGGTGCCGCTCTGGGAGTTGGCCGACCCCAGCAGCCACACCGGCGGCTGTGCCGCGTCGCGGACCAGGTCCTCGCCGACCACGAGCACCGCGACCGCACCGTCGACCTCGAACGCGCAGTCGTAGACGCGAAACGGCTCGTTGACCCATCGTCCGGCCAGGTACTGCTCCATCGTCAGCGGCTCCCGCGCGATCGCGTGCGGGTTGGCGGTGGCGTGGGCACGCTGGGTGATCGCGATCTGGCCGAGGTCCTCACAGGTCGACCCGTAGACGGCCTGGTGCCGGCTCGCCCACATCGCGATCCACTGGGGCGGGAGCATGAAGCCGTGCGGAGCCGAGAACTGCCACTCCCCCGGCACGGTGATCGGACCGGTGACGGTGCCGAAGCGATGCCCCGACCGGCCGTTCAGCGACCGGTACACCAGCACCGCCCGACACAGGCCGGCGTCGATCACCGCGGCCGCGGTGGCGATGCAGTCGGCAACCGCGTTGCCACCGGCGTAGAGCGTGTTCGACCACGCGAGCTCGTCGCAGCCCATCGCCCACGACACCTCGACGGTGCTCGCCGAGTCACCGGTCTGGTACGTGTACATCCCGTCGAGCACATCGAGGCCGAACCCCGCGTCGGCCAGCGCCGCGCGACCGGCTTCCACCGCCATGGCCAGCGGCGTCCGTCCGCTCTGACGCGTGTACCCGGTGCGGCCGATCCCGACGATGGCACAGGTCATCGGTCGACTCCCGTCATGTCCGCCATCAGGGTCAGGTCCCGGCCGCGGCGGCCGCCGCGTCGGAGGGCAACGGCACGTCGAGCTGCCCGGTGATCACGGCACCGAGGAAGCCGGCGTCGGTCTGCAGGGCCTCCCCCGCGACGTAGGAGCACCGCGGGCTGTTGAGGAAGATGAGCGGCCAGGCCTGCTCCTCGGAGGACGACCGGCGCCGCCCCGGACCCATCAGCATGTCCACCTGCGCGGCGCCGTGGAGCTCCTCGAAGGCGGGCATCATGCCGGTCTCGGTCGGGCCGGGGTTCGTGCAGTTCAGCCGGAGGCCCGCTTCCGGGAGCAGCGTGGCCGCTCGCCACGCCACCCACGCGTTGAGCACCTTCTTCGAGAACAGGTAG
>BTUT01000290.1:0-4608 GCA_045862935.1 Acidimicrobiia bacterium | reverse complement strand
ACCACACCCGCGTACTCGCTGCCCGGTACGAACGGGGTGGGCACCTTCACCTGGTACTCGTTCGCCACGAGCAGCACGTCGGGGTAGTTCACCGACGCGGCGTGCACCCGCACCCGGACCTGACCCTGCCCGCACAGGGGTGCAGGCACCTCCTCCACCCGCACGACCTCCGGCGCCCCGTACTCGCGGCAGACCGCAGCGCGCACGGCGGATCAGCCCGAGTAGTCGGTGGACTCGGCGAGCGCCGCGGCGTCGCGCATCAGGTCGAGCACGATCGCGCCGAACGCCTGGAGCTTGGGGTCGTCGCCCGACCGCTGGAAGCCCTGCTCCAGCACGATCGCCAGCTTCCACTTCGCGAGGATCACGTAGTAGTCGATGTCGTCGACCTGGCGGCCCGACACCTCGGCGTAGTGCGCGAGCACCTCGTCCCGTGACGGCATCCCCGTCATGTCCACGTAGCCCAGCGACGCGCCGTCGAGCGCGTCGGGGTCGTCGGGCCACGCCTGCACCATCCAGCCGAGATCGAGCTTCGGGTCGCCGACCGTGCCCATCTCCCAGTCGACGATCGCCGCGAGCCGCGCCGGCGCGCCGTGGTGGAACATCACGTTCGCGAACTGGTAGTCGCCGTGCATGAGCCCGGGCACGTAGTCGATCGGCCGGTGGGTACGCAGCCAGGCCGACGCCACCTCGATGCCCGGGAGCTCGCGGCCCTTGATGCGCTCGAAGAACGCGGTCCACCGGTCGACCTGACGCTCGTGGAAGCCGTCGGGGCGACCGAGGTCCCGGAGGCCCTTGGCCTGCCAGTCCACCTTCGAGAGCAGGGCGATGCCCTCGGCGAGCTGGTACGAGAGTCCCCGGCGGGCAGCCACGTCGGTGTCGAACGGTGCGGGCCAGCGGCGGCGGTCGTCGAGCCCCATCGGCGACCAGCCGTCGACGAAGCCCATGAGGTAGAAGGTCCGGCCGAGCACCGCCGGGTCGGTGCACACGGCGACGGCCCGGGTGTGCGGCACGTCGGTGCCGTCGAGCGCCGCGATGATCCGCCACTCCCGCACGATGCCGCTGTCGCGATCCGCCGGTGCCGTGAGTGGAGGGATGCGCATCGCGCAGTGCAGGTCACCCCGGCGCAGCTCGTAGATCTCGTTCTGGCTCCCGCCGGAGATGTACCGGTGCTCGAGCGGACCGGCGCCGAGGCCCTCCCGGTCCATCCACGCGACGAGCGATTCCACGTCGGAGATCGTGGGCGCGTCCCCGTCGCGGCCGGCGTCGGCCGCGCTCACAGGTTGCCGACCTCGTGCTCGAGGTAGTCGGCGAACTTCGCGCGCGCGGCGTCGATCTTCCCGGGGATCCACTCGGTGGGCCACATGCCGTCGGTGCCCTTGTACTCGCGCAGCACCTGCCGCGCGATCGTGACCTTGTGCACCTCGGTCGGACCGTCGGCCAGTCCCATCACGCCGGCACCGTGGATCATCCCGAAGAACGGCATCTCGTTCGTGGTGCCGAGCGCGCCGTGCACCTGCATCGCGCGCCACGCGATGTCGTGCAGCACCGTCGGCATCACGACCTTCGCCGTCGCGATGTCCTTGCGCACACGCCGGTAGTCGTTGTACTTGTCGATCTCCCACGCGGTGTAGAGCACGAACAAGCGGAACTGGACGAGCTGCGCGTACGAGTCGGCGATGTAGCCCTGCACGAACTGCTTGTCGGCGAGAAGGCTCCCGCTCACCTGGCGGCTGAGGGCACGCTCGCACATCATGTCGAGGGCCTTCTGCGCGAGGCCGATGGTGCGCATGGCGTGGTGGATGCGCCCGCCACCGAGACGGGTCTGGGCGATCGCGAACGCCTGCCCTTCACCACCGAGGAGCGCGTCGGCCGGGACCCGCACGCCGTTGTAGTGGATGAGCGCGTGCGACCCCTGGTTGATCGGCTCGCCCCACAGCCCGACGTGGCGGACCGTCTCGATCCCCGGGGTGTCGGTCGGCACGAGGAACATCGACATGCCCTGGTAGGCGCTCACGTCAGGGTCCGTGACCGCCATCACGATGAGGAACGACGCGGTCTTCGCGTTCGACGAGAAGTACTTCCACCCGTCGATCACCCACTCGTCGCCGTCCTTGTGCGCCCGGCACTTGAACAGCGTGGGGTCGGCACCCGCGTGGGGCTCGGTCATCGAGTACGACGAGAAGCACTCGCCGTTCAGCAGCGGCATCAGGTACCGCTCCTTCTGCGCGTCGGTGCCGTAGTGGGCGATGATCTCCGCGTTGCCGGTGTCGGGGGCCTGGCACCCGAACACGATCGGCGCCCACCCCGACCGGCCCAGGATCTCGTTGAGCAGCGCGAGCTTGAGCTGCCCGTACCCCTGCCCGCCGAGCTCCGGACCCAGGTGGGTGGCCCACAGGTCACGCCGGCGCACCTCCTCCTTGAGCGGGTCGATGACCTGGCGGCGGCGCTCCGTGAGCGGGTGGAACTGCAGGTGCGGGAAGGCGAAGTCGAGCGGCTCCACCTCCTCGCGGACGAAGGCGTCGACCCAGTCCAGCTTCTCCTGGAACTCGGGCTCGGTCTCGAAGTCCCATGCCATCTCGCGTCCTCCTGGTCAACGCCCGTGGTCGGCGCCGCGGTCCGCACACGCCGCCGGCGGCCGTGGTGGTCAGCCGCCACCCACGCGTCGACGCCCACCGAGCGGCGCGGCCGAACCCTATTCCACCGTTCAGGGGTCGCCGAATTCGACGGCCCGGCCCTCCGGAGCCGCGCTCAGCGGCCCTGGAAGTCGGGCGGCCGGCGCTCGAAGTAGGCCATGAACGCCTCCCGCAGGTCCTCGGTGCCGAGGTTCACGTTCTGCGCGAGCGCCTCCACCTCGAGCGACTGCGCCAACGACGACGAGCCGGCGTTGTCGAGCTGGCGCTTCGTCATCGACAGGGCGATCGGTGGGCCGCCGGCGATCGTGGTGGCGACCTCGGCCACCGCGGCGTCGAGATCGACCGCGGGCACCACGTCGTTCACGAACCCGTACTCCTGCGCGCGGCGCGCGTCCATCATCTCCGCGGTGAACGCCAGCTGCTTCGCCCGGTGCACCCCGATGCGCTGGCGCAACAGCCACGACGTCCCGAAGTCCAGGCTGAGCCCGCGCTTCGCGAAGATGGCCGAGAACCGGGCGCGGTCGGAGCACCAGAGCATGTCGGCCGACAGGGCGAGGCCGAAGCCCGCGCCGATGCACACGCCGTCGACCTTGGCGATCACCGGGATCGAGCAGTGGTGGATCGCGGTCATCGAGTCGCCGAGGAGGCGCATCGCGGTGAGGTGGCTCCCGTCGAAGGAGCCGTCACCGAGCCCGCCCCCGCTGAGGTCGGCCCCCGCACAGAAGTCGCCGTTCGCGCCCGTGAGCACGGCGACGCGCGCCCCCGAGTAGCTGATCTCACGGAAGACCTCACCGAGGATCCACCACATGTCGCCGGTACAGGCGTTCTTCGTCCCGGGGCGGTCGAGCGTCACGGTGGTGACGTGGCCGTCGCGCTCGACCGAGATGTGCTCGTGCTGGATCACGACCGTCCTTTCCAGTGCTCTCGATGGTCTCGGAGGCGCGCTCGCCGGGTGCTCGGGGATCAGACGACCGGCTCGGCACCCACCGAACGCTCGCGCGCCCAGGCGTAGTCGGCCTTCCCGCTGGGGTGGCGCTCGATGTGCTCGACGAAGACGAACGCGCGCGGGGCCTTGTAGCGCGCGAGGTGCTCACAGCACCCCTCCCGGAGCTCGTGGCCGTCGGCACGCGCGCCCTCCTCGAGCTCCACGATGGCGACAACCTCCTGCCCGAAGCGGGGGCTGGCGCGCCCGACCACGATCGCGTCGCGGACCCCGTCGCACTGCTTGAGCGCGTCCTCCACCTCCTCGACGAAGACCTTCTCGCCCCCGGTGTTCACCACGAGCGAGTCGCGCCCGAGCAGCACGAAGCGGCCGTCGGGCTCCAGGCGCGCGCGGTCACCCGGCACGGCGAGACGCACGCCCTCCACGACCGGGAACAGCGCCTCGGTCGCCGCGGGGTCGTCGAGGTAGCCGAGAGGGACGTGGTTGCACCGCGCGAGCCACCCGATCTCCGTGTCGTCGGGCCCCAGGAACCGCGAGCGGTCGTCCGAGAGGACGCGGGCGTCGGGACCGAGCTCGAAGCGCTGGAGCTCCTCCTCCTGCTCGGGCAGCGCGCCGAACGCCGCGGCACCGATCTCCGACGCCCCGTACCCGTCACGGATCAGGACCTTCGGCAGGTGCTCGTGGAGCGACCGCTTCAGGTCGAGGCTCGTGGGCGCGCCACCCGTGCCGATCATGAACAGGCAGGACAGGTCGAGGTCGCCCTTCCGGAGACGCTCCACCATCGGCCGGGCGTACGCATCCCCCACGATCGTCATCGCGTTCACGCCCTCGCGGGCCGCGGTCTCGAGGATCGTGTCCATGTCGAAGGGGCGCGCGTCGTCGTGCAGCACCAGCGTGCCGCCCGAGGTGATGCCCACCATCGCGGTCCACTGGGCCGCCACGTGCATGAGCGGTGAGGTGGGGAACCACACACCACCCCCCACCGTGGCCCGCTCGCGCAGCTGCTCGGCCGTCATGCGGGCCGGCCCGCCC
>BTUT01000289.1:0-4623 GCA_045862935.1 Acidimicrobiia bacterium | reverse complement strand
TGAGGTGCTGCGCGCCCCGGACCAACGACTCTCGGGCGAGCGCGGCGAGGAGTCGCGTCGCGATTCCGTGGCGCTGCCACGCGGGATCGACCGCGATCGTGGTGACGTGCGCGTCCTCGAAGCTGATCATGATGCCCGCGTAGCCCACGACCTCGCGCCCGACCTTCGCGACAAAGTACGCGCGGGACGACCGCAGTGCGAGCTCCGACATGAACAGCGCGGAGGTCCAGGGACGCGGGTACACCTGCTGCTCGATGCGGAGGACGGACCTGACGTGGCGACGGCGCAGGGGCGCGATCACCACCGTCACCGGCTCGGTGATCACCGCGCACCCCGGAGCGCGGCCCGCTCCCAACCGATCGCGGCGTCGGCCTCCCGCAGGTACACCGGCGAGAGCTCGGCGGGGGTGACGAACTGCTCCCGCTCCATGCGTCCCGCGGCCAGCTCCAGCAACGCGACCGCGCTCGGCGCCGTGAACGCGGGCCCCGCGAGCTCGGCGTGGTCCAGCCCGGCGAAGTCGTCGCGGTACCGCTCGGCGCCGTCGCCGGCGAGCAGCACCTCGCCGCCCACTGCCGCGAGCTCGGCCACGACGTCCGCGGGCGAGTCGCAGGCCTCGTCCGTGACCCGGGACAGCCCACCCGGAACCGGTCGGTAGCGGGCCCAGAACACCTCCCCGCGGCGTGCGTCGACCACCGCCACGACGTCTCGGCGCGTGTGCCGCAGCGAGTAGGCCACCAGGTCGAGCGTCCCAATGCCCACCACCGGGATGCGCAGCGCCTGGGCCATGACCTTGGCGGTCGTCACCCCCACGCGCAGCCCGGTGAAGCGCCCCGGTCCGACCCCCACCGCGATCGCCGCGAGTCGGTCGAGACCGACCCCGGTCTGCGCGCTGAGCCCGCGGATCGCCGGCGCCAGCCGCTCGGCGTGCTCGCGCGTCGCCACCAGCTGGAGCGCGGCGAGGGGGTGACCGTCCCGGCCGAGCGCGACGGTCACGACGTCGGTCGCGGTGTCGAACGCGAGCACGAACATCAGGTCGAGCTCCTGAGCGCGTCGTGGAGCTGCGCGCCGCGCCGGGCCCAGGTCGCACCCCGCGCGTGGACGGTGATCCGGCGGTGGTCGGGCGAGCCGGGCACGAGCTCGAGCGCGACCTCCAACCGGTCGGCCGGGAGCTCACCGCTCACGACGTCACCCCACTCGACCACGGTCACCGCGTCGTCGCCCGCGAGGTCGTCGAGCCCGAGGTCGAGGAGCTCGTGCACTCGATCGAGTCGGTACACGTCGGCGTGCACCATCCGCAACCGGCCCCCGTATTCCCGGGCGAGCGTGAACGTCGGGCTCACCACGCGCTCCACGACTCCGAGACTCACCCCGAGCCCGCGGGCGAAGACGGTCTTGCCGGCACCGAGGTCACCGGCGAGGAGGACGACGTCGCCCCCTTCGAGGAGGTCGCCGATGCGGCCGGCGAGCGCCTCGGTGTCGGCCGCACCGCGGGTGATCACCTGGTGGTGGTTCACGATCCCCTCCGGCCGAGGGCGCGCTTCGCGATGACGAAGTCGGCACGTGTCTGCGCGAGCGTGACCCCACCGCCTCGCAGCACGGCCGCGGGGTGCAGCGTCGGCACGAGCACGCCACCGCGGAACGGGACCTCCCGGCCGCGCAGCTTCGTGATCCCGGTCTTCGTGTCGAGCAGCAGCTTCGTCGCGAAGTTCCCCAGCGTCACGACGACGCGCGGCGCGACGAAGCCGATCTGCGCGTCGAGGAACGGGCGGCACGCGGCGATCTCCGCCGTCTCGGGGTCGCGGTTCCCCGGGGGGCGGCACTTCACCACGTTCGCGATGTAGACGTCGTCGCGCGTGAGGCCGATGCCCTCGATGAGCCGGGTGAGCAGCTGACCGGCCCGCCCCACGAACGGGATCCCCTGACGGTCCTCCTCGGCGCCGGGGCCCTCCCCCACGAACATGAGGTCCGCGTGCGCGTCCCCGGCACCGAACACCACTTGGGTGCGGGTCGCGGCGAGCGCGCAGCGCGTGCAGGAGCACGCGTCGGCCCGCACACCGTCGAGGTCGTTCCACGACCGCGCGACCGGCTCGAGCAGCGACATCGCCGCCTAGTCTGCCCGGACCGCCGCCCGCACGGCCTCCGCGACGACCTCGGTCGCCGCGATCCGCAGCCGGTCGACCGGCGCGTCCGTCCCCCCGGTCGACACGCCCACCACCAGATCTCCGTCGAAGCGGGTGTGTGACGGGTGGATCGAGCGGGCGAGGCCGTGGTGCCCGCTCTGGGCGAGCAGGAAGCACTCGGCCTTCGAGCAGCGAGCGTCGGTGGCGACGAGCACCAGCGTCGTGTGCTCGGTGCCCACGAGCTGCTCGGGGAACGCCGCGCCTCCCGGCGGGGCCGTCGAGCCGGCGAGCACCTGCCCCGCGGCGTCGATCACGTCGCCCACCGCGTTCACGACCGCGACCGCCCCCACGGTCGCGCCGTCGACCACCGTGCTGGCGGTGCCCAGACCTCCCGCCACCGCGTGCTCGGCGCCCCGCCACATGCCGACCCGGGCCCCGCGACCTGCGCCCACCCGGCCCACGGCGAACGGCGCGCCGGGCTCCATGGCCTCCGCGGCCACTGCCGCCAGCCGGCCCTCCACCGCGGACGGACGCACGCCCGGGGACTCCACCAGGTCGAAGATCGCCGCCGCCGGCACGATGGGCACCGGCCCGGCGCGGGTCATCACCCCCCGCCCGCGGTCGGCGAGGTGGGCCACGACCCCGTCGGCCGTGGCGAGCCCGAACGCCGAGCCACCGGTGAGAACCACCGCGTCCACACACTCGACGGTGCGAGTCGGCTCCAGCAGCGCGACCTCGCGCGTCGCGGGTGCTCCGCCGCGCACCTCGCCTGCGCCGATCGTCCCCTCCGGGAGCAGCACCACCGTGACTCCGGTCGCCTCGCCCGTCCAGTGGCCGACGCGCACTCCGGGAACTCGGGAGATCACGCCGCGAGCCCCACGGCGATCCCGTGCTCGCGTGCGAAGCCGCAGAGCAGCGCGCCGAAGCGCTCGGCACGCTCGAGCATCACCATGTGCCCCGCACCGGCGATGATCTCGAGCCGCGCGTCCGGCAGCCCGCGCGTGAGGCGGCGCGCGTCCCCCGGGGTCGTCAGCAGGTCGGCCGATCCGTTCACGACGAGGGCCGGGACCGCCACTCTCGCGAGCTGGGCGGTGACGTCGAACGACACCATCGCGTCGGCGCAACCCACGACCGTCTCCTCGCGCGCCGAGGCCAGCAGCACGCGCGCGAGCTCGACCTGGCTGCGCGGAGGATTGCGACCGAACAGCAGACGAGCGGCGAGCATCGACCAGTCGGAGCGTGACCAGGTGCCCGAGCGCACGAACCCGGTGGCGAACGGCACGGCCAAGTGGGCGAGCAGTGGGATCTGCGCGATGCCGAGCCGGGCCGCGGTGGACACGAGGACGATCCCGCGCAGCCGCGCGGCGGCCACCTCGGGGTAGCGAACGGCGAAGGCGAGCAGTGCCATGCCACCCATCGAGTGCCCGACGACCATCGCGTCGCGCAGGTCGAGCCCCTCGATCACCACCCGCACGTCGTCGGCGAGGTTGTCGATCGACGTCTCCTGCATGGGTGCGGTCGACGCCCCGTGGCCGCGGTGGTCGAACGCCACGGCCCGGATGCCCGCGTGCGGGAGGTCGCGGAACTGCTTCGTCCAGACACGTGACGACATCGCGAAGCCGTGCACGAACAGGAACGTCGGGCCGTGACCGTGCGCGGTCGTGAAGAGGTGGCCGCCGTCGGGGGCCTCGAGGTGACGCGCCTCGTCGAAGGGCAACGCCCCGAGCCGGCCGACGTCGGGATCGGGGATCCGCCGCGCCGTGGCCGCGGCGACCTGGCTCGGGACCTGCAGCGCCGTGGTGAGCAACGCCGCCCCCCGACCGAGCCCGTGTCCCGCGAGCTGCGCCGCCCGGTCGATCACCGGGCCACCGCCGCACGGCCCGTGTGGTGCCGGGGCAGCCGACCGCCCAGTCGGGTGACGATCTCGTACGGGATCGTACCCAGACGCTCGGCCCAGTCCTCGGCCCCGATGGTCACGCCACCCTGCGTCCCGATCAGGACCACCTCGTCGCCCACCTCGACCGGCGCATCTCCCACGTCCACGAGGAGCTGGTCCATGGTCACCGTGCCGGCGATCGGGCACCGACGCCCTCCCACCAGGACCGTCGCCCCGGACGCCCCGAGCGCCCGGGGGACGCCGTCGGCGTAGCCCACCGGGACCGTGACGATCCGGGCGGGCCGGCCCAGCTCGTAGCGCAGCCCGTAGGACACGCGCGCACCCGACTCCAGATCCTTGGCGAACGCCACCCGGGCGTGCAGCGACAGGGCCGGCCTCAGCCTCGCCACTTGCGCGAGCCGCGGTGACGGCGCGATGCCGTACATCGTGATGCCCAACCGCACGAGGTCGAACCGGGCACGCGCCTGCGCGAGCGCACCCGCGGAGTTCGCCGCGTGCACGATCGGCGGCCGGCCCACGGCGGCGGACACCGCCGCGATCACCTCGTCGAAGAGATCGAGCTGGGAGTCGGTGTAGCGGTGCTCCGGCTCGTCGGCCACGGCGAGA
>BTUT01000288.1:0-4625 GCA_045862935.1 Acidimicrobiia bacterium | reverse complement strand
GAACATGATCGCTCGGATCAGCCACAGGTCCGTCCCGTAGCCCACCCACAGCAGGGGGAAGGTCGCGATCGACATCGCCACCAGGCCGCCGACAACGAGACGGCGCGGGCCAACGGTGTGGTACAGCCGGCCAACGAGCTGGCTGGACAGGATCATCCCCACGGCCTGCGGGAAGGTCGTGAGACCCGACTCGATCGCGGACAGGCCGAGCAGCTGCTGCAGGAAGAGCGGGAGCAGGAACAGCAGACCCGCGAAGCTGCCGAACGCGAGCCCGGTCACGATGTTCGCGTTGCGGAACATCCGCTCCTTGAAGAGCCGCAGCGCGAGCATCGGCTCCTCGACGTGGTTCTCGACCCACACCAGGGCGACGAGCGCGAGCACACCGAGCGTGCCCGGGATCACGACCTCGAGAGATGCCCAACCCTCGGCCGGCCCTCGCGAGAGTGCGAAGAGGATCGCGGCGAGCGACGAGCCCGAGAGCAGGAAGCCGGGGAGGTCGAAGCGGCCGGCGTCCGGCTCCTTGTGCTCGCGCAGGCCGACGAAGCCGATCGCGAAGGCGAGGATGCCGATGGGGACGTTGAGGAAGAAGATCCAGTGCCACGAGTGGTAGGTGACGAAGTAGCCGCCGATCACCGGTCCGAGCGCGGGCGCGAGCACCGTCGGGATGATGAGCACGGTCGAGGCCTTCGCCCGCTCGATCGGCGGGAAGGCGCGGAACAGCATCGCGGTCCCCACCGGCACGAGCATCCCTCCCCCGACCCCCTGGAGGATGCGGAACGCGGTGAGCTCCCCGATCGACGTCGCCGTCCCGCACAGCACCGACGCACCGGTGAAGATCACCAGCGCGAGCAGGTACACCTTCTTCGTGCCGAACCGGTCGCCGATCCAGCCCGAGGCCGGAACCCACACCGCGAGCGACAGCAGGTAGCCGAGCACCACCCACTCGATGCCGGCGATGGGTGCGTCGAAATCCCGGCTCAACGTCGGGAGCGCCACGTTGACGCTCGTGGTGTCGAGGATGTCCATGAAGACGCCGGCCACGAACACGATGGCGACGATCCACTTGTACGGGATCCGGCTCACGGACGCTCCCACGGCACGCCGGGCACCCTATTCCCTCAGTGGGGCGATGACCCCGTCCGCGACCGCGGGGCCGCCATACTCGGTCCATGGCCCGTCGCCCGCTCGTCACGATCGCCGTCGTCCTGGCCCTCGGGATCGGTGCGGGGGCGTGCGGCGGAGGCGACGACGACGCGGTCGAGGCACCGCCCCGTGACACCTCGACCACCGCCGCCTCGGGGCCGACCACCGCGCCGGCGACGAGTCCGCCGGGGTCCACGCCCCCCGGCACCGTGACCCCCGATGCCCAGGGCGTGGCGCTCGACATCGCCTTCCTGCGCGGCGACCTCATCGGCGTCGCCCACCGGCGCGTCGCCCCGACCCGGGCCGTCGCGCGCGCCGCCCTCGAGCAGCTCGTCGCCGGCCCGGACGCCACCGAGCGCGCCGCGGGCCTGCGCAGCACCATCCGCCCCGACACCTCGATCACCGGTCTCACCATCAGCGACGGTGTGGCCACGGTGGTGCTCTCCCCCGAGATCGGCCGCGGCGACAGCGACGTCACGGCCAGCCAGGCGCGCGGCCAGGTGGTCTTCACCTTGACCCAGTTCCCCACGGTGGAGTCGGTGCGCTTCGGCCCGGGCGGGCCGACCGTCTCCCGCGACGACTTCGCCGCGATCACCCCCAACATCCTCGTCGAGAGCGTCGCGCCCGGCGACCGGATCGCGAGCCCCGTCGAGATCGCCGGTGAGAACCGCACGTTCGAGAACAACGTGCGCATGCGGGTGCTGGGCGCCGACCGTCGGATCCTCGCCGACACGTTCACCACGGGAACCGGTGAGATGGGCACCTGGGGACCGTTCCGAGCGAGCGTCCCGTTCACGAAGGGCTCCGACACCACGGGCTACGTCGTGGTGTTCGACAGCTCCGCGAAGGACGGCTCGATGATCGACCTCGTGGAGATCCCGGTCCGCTTCGCCTGACCGCGAGCGTCCGCGGCTCGGGCATCCCGAGCAGCGAGCGAGGCCGCGATCTGGACTAGAACGAGGCCATGCCCGGTGCACTCGACGGAGTCCGCGTCCTCGATCTCACCTGGGGCACCGCGGCACTCGGGGTGCTCCTCCTCGCCGAGCAGGGCGCCGACACGATCAAGGTCGAGCCGCCCGGCGGTGACCCGTTCCGCTCGTACGACGGCTACAAGGTGTGGACGCGGTCGCGCCGCTCGGTCACCGTGAACCTGAAGTCCGCCGTGGGCCGCGAAGCGTTCCTCGCGCTCGCGGCGACCGCCGACGTGGTCGTCGACTCGTTCTCACCAGGGGTCACGGCCCGCCTGGGCATCGACGGTGACACCCTCCGGGCGGCGAACCCGCGCCTCATCTCGTGCTCGATCCCCGCCTACCCCGTCGGGCACCGCCTCCAGCACCGCCCCGGGTACGACGCGCTCGTGCAGGCGTCGAGCGGCCAGCAGTGGGACCAGCCCGGATGGCGCCCCGGGCCGATCTTCCTCCCGATGCCCATGCCGAGCAGCGGCATGATCTGGCTCGTCGCCTCGGGCATCCTCGCCGCGCTCCACGCGCGCGAGACCACGGGTCGGGGCCAGCACGTGCAGACGAGCCTCCTCCAGGGCGTGTTCCTCTACACCACCCAGATCTGGCAGGACGTCGAGCGCGGCGACGCGGCGTACTACGGGATGATGGCGAAGACCGACCCGCCGGGCATCCACCAGCCGATGATCTTCGAGTGCGCCGACGGATGGGTGCACCTCAGCGTCATGAGCGGGCTCAGCCCGAAGCAGTCCATCGACGAGATCCTCGGTCTCGATCCGCTCCCTCCCGAGACGTTCGAGGGGATGACGCCGATCGAGATGCACACGATCGTGTCGAACCGACAGCGCGAGACCATCCGGTCCTGGGCGCGCGACGACCTGGTGCGCGCGCTCGTGGCCAACAACCACGCGGTCGAGGCGATCGTCGAGCCGGAGGAGCAGTTCACACACCCCCAGCTGCGGGCCAACGGCATGGTCGCGACCGTCGACGACCCCGACCTCGGCCCGACGACGCAGGTCGGCGTGCCGATCCACCTGCTCGGCAGCCCCGGCTCGATCGTGCGCGGCCAGCCCCGGGTCGGCGAGCACGACGCCGAGATCTGGGGCGCGCTGGGCTACGACGCCACCGCGATCGCGGCCATCACCTCCGCGGGCCGCGATGGAGGCGATGACGGCGACGGCGGCCCCGGTCCCGACCAGCCCGGCCCGATCCGGTCGAGGCCCGACCTCGCGGTGCGCGAGCGCGCGCTCGCCGCGCCCGGTGAACCACGCGGGCCACTCGACGGATTGGTGCTGCTCGACTTCGGGCAGTACCTCGCCGGTCCCTTCGGCCCCATGGTCCTCGGCGATCTCGGCATGGACGTCATCAAGGTGGAGCCGGTCACCGGTGACGGCATGCGCCTCGGGGGTGCACCGTTCTTCGGCTGCCAGCGCGGCAAGCGCGACGTCGCGATCAACCTGAAGGACCCGCAAGGCCTGGCGCTCGCGCTCGCACTCGTCGCGAAGGCCGACGTGGTGCACCACAACATGACGAAGGGCACGGCCACGCGCCTCGGCCTCGACTACGAAGCGTGTCGCGCGGTCAACCCTTCGATCGTCTACTGCAACACCTACGCGTACGGCCTCGAAGGACCGTTGTCGGCGTTCGGGGGGCTCGACCCGCTGTACCAGGCGTCGGCAGGGCTCGAGTACGAGGCCGGCGGGGTGCAGCACGGGCACCCGCCGCTGTACTACCGCTTCGGGATGTGCGACGCCGCGAACGCCATGCTCTCGGTGGTCGGCGTGCTGGCCGCGATCGTGCACCGCGATCGCACGGGCGAGGGCCAGGAGCTGTGGACCTCGCTCATGGACGGCGGCGCGTGGCACGCGTCCGACGTGCTGCTGCGCTCCGACGGCACACCCTCGTTCCGCCCGAAGCTGGATCACGGGCAACACGGCTTCGGGCCGGAGTATCGCCTGTACGAGTGCCAGGAGGGCTGGATCCAGGTCGCCGCCGTGCGCGACGCGCAGTGGCGCGCCTTGTGCAGCGCACTCCACGTCGACGACGACCCCGACCGCTGGACGGTCGTCGGCCGGATCGAAGCCGCGTTCCGCACCCAGTCGGCGATCCAGTGGTCGCGAGCCCTCGACGACGCGGGCGTGCCCAACGAGGTCCCGATCGACACCCACGGTGGCCACGGCCCGCTCTACGACGCCGACCACGAACGCCTCGGGCTCGTCGTCGACTACGAGCACCCGATCGTGGGACACATGCGCCAGGTCGGCGAGCTCGTGAACTTCTCCGAGACCCCCGCGCGGGTGCTCGGCCCCCCGCCGCGCGTCGGCGAGCACACCCGGGAGATCCTCGAGTGGATCGGTCGCGCCGCCGATGCCGACGCGCTCGCACGCGCCGGCGTCGTGTACTGGCCCGACGAACGCTACGCCTGGAGCTGGTGAACCCCCCGTGTTTGGGGGGGGGGGGGGGGCAGGGGCCCCCCCCCCCGCACAACACACCGGGGGGGGGTGGGGGAGGGAGGGGGACGCG
>BTUT01000287.1:0-4640 GCA_045862935.1 Acidimicrobiia bacterium | reverse complement strand
CGTCGACGATGCTGCGCGCGCCCTCTCCGCCGCCGCCGATGTCGCCGAGGAAGAGGTGGTCAGCGCCGCCCGGTCCGCGCCCGAGGGCGACGTCCTCCCAGTCCACGGCGTCGGCGCCGGACACGATGACCGTCCCGAGGCGGGTGCCGGTGCGGCGGACGGCGTACACCCGCGGCAGGCCCCCGGAGTCGTTGTGGGTCCAGAGGACGCCGCGGTGGGCCCGGCTCCAGGCCAGCCCCGAGGCCTCGGTGATCTCGGGGTCCGCGAGCATCCCGACCGTGCGTCCGGGTGGCGCGGAGCACAGTGCGCGGGCCGCGGCCCCCGGCGTCGCCGACGGCACCGCGGGGCCGCTCAGGACCGTGGCGGTGAGGGCCAGCGTGGTGGCCAGACTGCGTCCGAGCATCGCCGGCAGCGTACGGTCGTGAGGCGGGCGATCGGTCCCGCCCACTCGAGCGCATGCGCCCGTTCCCGTCGATTTCCACCTGTCGGAAGGGTCGTGTAGCCTGGTCGACCGGCCCGGCGCCCGGTGGCGGTTCGGGCCGTTCCTCGGTGGCCTCTGGGCACTGCTCGCGGGCCTTGCTCGAGCCCCGGGGGATGTGGGAGCGAATTCCGAGCGATCCTCCGGCGCGCCGCGCGCGTCGAGTGCAGTAGGTGGTGAGCGAGCCCTGGCCAAGCCCAAGGACGACACGATCCTGGTCGAGGGGACGGTGGTGGAGCCGCTCCCCAACGCCATGTTCCGCGTCGAGCTCGAGAACGGGCACAAGGTCCTCGCCCACATCTCGGGGAAGATGCGGATGAACTACATCCGAATCCTCCCCGGCGACCGCGTACAGGTGGAGCTCACGCCGTACGACCTGAGCCGGGGGCGGATCACGTACCGCTACAAGTAGCGGAGCCATCGGGCGCCGCTCCGCAGACCTCCGCCAATCTCCCCAACGATTCGCAACCCTTCGCAACCCCAGCCACCACTCCCGTCGAGCAACGATCGAGAAGTGATGAAGGTCCGTCCGTCCGTCAAGAAGATGTGTGAGAAGTGCAAGGTGATCCGTCGGCACGGCCGCGTGCGGGTCATCTGCGAGAACCCGCGCCACAAGCAGCGCCAGGGCTGAGAGGTTCGATGGCTCGTATCGCTGGAGTCGACATCCCGCGCGAGAAGCGCTTGGAGATCTCGCTGACCTACATCTACGGGGTCGGCCGGTCCACCGCGCAGCTCGTGTGCGACGAGACCAACCTGCCGCGCGACACGCGCGTGCGTGACCTCACCGACGAAGAGGTGGCGCGCCTGCGTGCGTGGATCGACGCGAACGTCAAGGTCGAGGGTGACCTCCGCCGTGAGGTGGCCGCCAACATCAAGCGCAAGATGGAGATCGGGACGTACCAGGGCCTGCGGCACCGCCGCGGTCTCCCCGTCCGCGGTCAGCGCACCCGTACCAACGCCCGCACCCGGAAGGGCCCGAAGAAGACGGTCGCCGGGAAGAAGCGGGCCCGGAAGCACTGATTCGGAGCCTTTCGAGCATGGCCAAGCCTTCCGCCGGCGGGCGGCGACCGAAGCGCCGCGAGCGCAAGAACATCGCCTACGGCATCGCGCACATCAAGTCGTCGTTCAACAACACGATCATCACGATCACCGACCAGCAGGGCAACACGATCGCGTGGGCCTCGGCCGGCAACGTCGGCTTCAAGGGCTCGCGCAAGAGCACGCCGTTCGCGGCGCAGCTCGCGGCCGAGACCGTGGCCCGGCGGGCCATGGAGCACGGTGTGCGCAAGGTCGACGTGCTCGTGAAGGGTCCGGGTTCCGGTCGTGAGACCGCGATCCGCACGATCCAGAACACCGGCATCGAGGTCGTGGGCATCAAGGACGTGACCCCGATCCCCCACAACGGCTGCCGCCCGCCGAAGCGGCGCCGGGTCTGACGCAGAGGAACCGAAGTGGCGCGTTACACCGAAGGCGTGTGCCGGCTCTGCCGGCGCGAGCGCATGAAGCTCTTCCTCAAGGGCCCGAAGTGCGACACGATGAAGTGCCCGGTCGAGCGCAAGCCCTACCCGCCGGGTGAGCACGGTCGCGGGCGGGTGCGCGAGAGCGAGTACATGCTCCAGCTGCGCGAGAAGCAGAAGGCGCGCCGCATCTACGGAGTGCTCGAGAAGCAGTTCCGCAACCTCTACGCCGAGGCCAACCGGCAGGCGGGGATCACGGGTGAGAACCTCCTGCGGATGCTCGAGCAGCGTCTCGACAACGTGGTGTTCCGGGCCAACTTCGCCGCGAGCCGGAACCAGGCTCGTCAGTTCGTGCGCCACGGACACGTCCTCGTCAACGGCAAGCGTGTGACGATCGCGTCCTACCAGGTGCGCGCCGGCGACGTGATCGAGATCGCCCCGAAAGCGCGCAGCTTCATCGTCATCCGGCACAACACCGACACCATCGACCGCGCCGTGCCGATGTGGCTCGAGGCCAGCCCCGGCGACCTCAAGGTCACCGTGCGGGACCTGCCGCTGCGGGAGCAGATCGACGTTCCCGTCCGCGAGCAGCTCATCGTCGAGCTCTACTCCAAGTAGTCCCCGGGTTCGTCTCCACGGGCCCGAAGCGAGGAATTCTGCATGCTCATCATCCAGCGTCCCGAGGTCGAGGTCGGCGAGGCCGACGGCAACACCCAGTCGTTCGTCATCGCGCCGCTCGAGCCCGGCTTCGGTCACACCCTCGGGAACTCGCTGCGGCGCGCGCTGCTGTCGTCGATCCCGGGTGCCGCGATCACGCAGGTGCGCTTCGACGAGGCGCTCCACGAGTTCGACACCATCCCGGGGGTCAAGGAGGACGTCACCGACCTCATCTTGAACCTCAAGGACGTCGTGCTGCGCTGCAGCTCGGAGGAGCCGGTGACCCTGCGCCTCGACGTGCGCGGCCCCGGCGACGTCACGGCGGGCGACATCCAGACGACGGCCGACGTCGAGATCCTCAGTCCGGAGCTGCACCTCGCGACCGTGAACGCCAAGGGCAGGCTCGCGGCCGACCTCACCGTGGAGCAGGGTCGGGGCTACCTCTCGGCCGACCGCAGCAAGCGCACCGCGACGATCGGCGTCGTGCCCGTCGACGCCATCTTCTCGCCGGTGCGGCGCGTCGCGTTCGCCGTCGAGCCCACGCGGGTCGAGATGGCGACGAACTACGACCGGCTCAGCCTCGAGATCGAGACCGACGGCTCGATCTCCCCCCGCGACGCCCTCGCGTCGGCCGCCGACACGCTGCGGACCCTCGTCGGCCTGGTCGCCGATCTCTCCGACGAGCCGCGCGGCCTCGAGCTCGGTGAGGTGTCACCGGCCACGTCGTCGTCGCCCGACCTCGAGCTGCCCATCGAGGAGCTCGATCTCTCGGAGCGGCCGCGCAACTGCCTGAAGCGCGCGCGCGTCGACACGATCGGCCAGCTCGTGCAGAAGTCCGAGGACGACCTGCTCGCGATCACCAACTTCGGCTCGAAGAGCCTCGACGAGGTGCGCCAGAAGCTCGACGAGCGCGGTCTCTCGCTGCGGGTGAAGGAGTAGCGATGCCCACCCCGAAGAAGGGCCCGCGCTTCGGGCGCGACCCTGCCCACCAGCGCCTCATCATGGCGAACCTCGCTGCGAGCCTGTTCGCCGCCGAGGCGATCGTCACCACCGAGGCCAAGGCGAAGGCACTGCGGCCCTACGCCGAGAAGCTCATCACGAAGGCCAAGAAGGGCGGCGTGCACGAGCGCCGCCAGGTGATCGCCCGGATCCACGACCAGGACGTGACCCACAAGCTCTTCGCCGACATCGCGCCCCGGTACCAGGACCGCCCCGGCGGCTACCTGCGCATCCTCAAGCTCGGCCCGCGACCCGGTGACAACGCGCCCATGGCGCGCGTCGAGCTGGTGTGACGCTGTTCGACGCGGGTGATCCGGCAGAGGAGCCGGAGCCGGCGTCGGCGCCCGAGCACGAGACCACCCACATCGCGCTGACCGTCGCGTACGACGGCACGGCGTTCCACGGCTTCGCGGCGCAACCGGGACAGCGCACGGTCGCCGGGCTCCTCACGGAGGCCGTGGAGCAGGTCCTGCACGGGGGGATCACCGGGTTCGCGTGCGCCGGGCGCACCGATGCCGGGGTCCACGCGTGGGGTCAGGTCGTGAGCTTCGCGACCGCGGCCGACGTCGATCCGGACCGGCTCGCGCACCGACTCACCCGGCGCCTCGGTCCGGAGGTGGTGGTCCGGGAGGCTCGGGTGGTCGATCCCGGCTTCGACGCCCGGCACTCGGCAGTGGCGCGCACCTACCGGTACACCGTGGTGAACCGCCCCGCGCCCGACCCGTTCCTCGCCCGCTACGCGTGGTGGGTTCCGGAGCCGCTCGACCTCTCCCGGCTGCGCCTGGGCGCCGATCCGTTCGTCGGCGAGCACGACTTCGCCGCGTTCTGCCGCCGGGGTCCCGAGGGCACCACCACCGTCCGGCGCGTCCTCCGCTCGCACTGGGACGTCCTCGACGGCGGGGTGCTCCGCTACGAGGTCCGCGCCCCGGCGTTCTGCTGGCAGATGGTCCGCTCGCTGGTCGGGACGCTCGTCGAGATCGGGCAGGGTCGGCTCACGCCCGGTGACGTGCTCACGATCCTGCGGTCGCGCGACCGCGCGCGAGCCGGCC
>BTUT01000286.1:0-4655 GCA_045862935.1 Acidimicrobiia bacterium | reverse complement strand
CGGTTGGCGTGCGCCCCCTTTGCACGTATGCGCGGCACGGGGACGCATCTCCGGGGGACGTGGGTCAGCGGTCGAGGCGGTGGAGGAAGCCGTAGTCGATCGACATCCACAGCGTCTTCGAGAACGGGTAGAACGCGATCGGCCCGAGCACCATCACCGGGACGAGCACGGCGAGGGTGGGCCCGACCGGCACGTCGGGGACCGTGACGGCCAGGATCACGACGAACGCCACGACGAAGATCGCGAACACGATCGCGATGTTCACCGCGAGCGCTCCCACCCAGTAGCCCTCCTCGCGCTCGAAGTGCAGCGCGCAGCGCGGGCAGTCGTCGACGAGGTGGAAGTACCGCCGGAACAGGTGACCGGACCCGCAGCGCGGGCAACGCAGCGTGGCGCCGCGCCAGAAGATGCGCCCCGTCCCCGGGAACCCGGCGGTCGCCGTCATGCGAGGTCTCCCTCCGGGGAGTCGGGGTCGAGGTCCACCCGCGGCCACACCGGCGTGCCCGGCGTCGCGGAATCGGGGCAGATCGAACGGTACCGGCAGGTTCGACAGAGCTCGGCGTCGGCGACCCCACGCCACTCGGACTCGTCGCGCATCCCTTGGGCGATGCGTACGAGCTCCACGCCCGCGCTCGCGAGATCGTCGTCGTCGGGCTCCCAGTCCTCCGGATCGTCGAGGATCTCCGTCGCGAGGTGCTCGTAGCGCACGCGCAGGCGCAGCCCGAGCTCGTCGGCGAGCGGGGCCATGACCCACGCCTGCAGGCGTGCCCGGGGGTCGTCGGCCACCCGTTCGTGCCACCGGCCCCCGGTCTTGTAGTCGCGCACGTCGAGGAGCCCGTCGTGGATCCACGCCGCGTCGATCCGGGCGGACGCGACGAAGCTCGGCCGGCGTGCGTGCAGGCGGGCCCGGGTCACCTCGTGACCCCACGACACCGCACCCGCGGGGCACCGGCGGGTGTGGTCGGTGAGCTCGTCGTGGACCCGGGACGTCGCGCCGTGGGCCGCGACCACGTCGTCGATCCGCGCCGGGTCGTCGCAGGGTCCCACCTGGTGCAGCAGCCGCAGGAGGTCGTGGACCTGCTGGCCGTGTGCACCGGGGGTGGGGTCGTCGCTGGCGGGGAGGTCGAGCAGGTACTGGTTGCGCCACGCTCGCCGGCAGCGGTGCCACGTCTCGATCGCGCTCGGAGTGAGGCGGAGGATGCCGGGCAGCAGCGAGTCGCGCCGGGAGAGACCCACGCGCATCCCTCGCGGGAACTCCGGACAGCCCTTGTGGAACGCACACGTCGGGCAGTCGGGGCCGTGGACGGGTTCGCCGGTGGCCGCCCGCTCGCGCAGCGTCGCGATGCGCGCGGCGACGGTCGCGGTCGCGGCTTCGATCGCCGTCGCGGGGTCGAGATCCTCCTCGACCGACACGCCGTGGAGCAGGTCGGTCCACGAGACCCGGACCGGGTCGGAGCCGATCCAGGACCGCAGGCGCAGGAGTGCGAGCCGGACCCCCCAGTCGTCGAGGACGGCTCGGGGGGCGGGCCGACCCCAGAGCTCGAGCTGGCGCAGCTCGCGGCGACCGTCGGTTCCCTCAACGGTGAGGTCGACCCAGCCGCCGAGGCGGGTGTCGAACCCCGCGACCTCGGACGGGCGCTCGAGGTCGTGATCGACGAGCGACACCGTGCGCTCACCGAAGCGCGTCCAGTACCAGTGCACCGCCTGCTCGAACACGGCCGCCTCCTCCTCGGTGAGGGCCGGTCCGGGACTCCACGGAGGCGGGGGGAGGCGGACGTCGAGGGTGTGGGCGGTCCGCGCCGCGTCGAGGACTGCCGCCCGGACCCGGGCGCGGTTCACGGGATCCTTGCTCCCGAGCTCGCACCGGTGCTCCAGGTCGAGGCGGCGCGGGCAGCAGTCGCTCGCCCGACGCAAGAGGTACGGCGTGACCCGGAACGTGTGGTCCCCATCGGGGAGTCCCGAGCCGGGACCGGAACCGGGAGGGGGTCCGGGAGGGGGTCCGGGAGGTGATCCGGGAGGCGATCCGGGAGGTGGTCCGGGAACCGACGCGGGCACGAGCGCGGAGGGTAGACACCGGATCGGTGCGGGCGGTGCATGTGGCGCCCTGCCCCGCCTCCGGCGCCGTCGGCGCACCCGGGGTCGCGCACGCGCCGTCGGTAGACTCGGCTCTCCCGGCCGAGGAGATCCCGTGACCGACCCGCTCGTCGCCCTCGCCGCTGTCGACCCCCAGATCGCCGACGTGATCCAGCGTGAGGTCGAACGGCAGAACACCACGATCCAGCTCATCGCGTCGGAGAACTTCACGTCGCCCGCGGTGCTCGCGGCGCAGGGTTCGGTGCTCACCAACAAGTACTCGGAGGGCTATCCCGCCAAGCGCTACTACGGCGGCAACATCGTGGTCGACGAGGCGGAGGACCTCGCCCGCCACCGCGTCCGTGAGCTCTTCGGGGCCGAGCACGCGAACGTGCAGCCCCACTCCGGCGCCAATGCGAACATGGCCGCGTACCTCGCGCTGCTCGAGCCGGGCGACGTCGTGATGGGCATGCGGCTGGACCAAGGTGGCCACCTCACGCACGGCTCGCCGGTCAACTTCAGCGGGCGCCTCTACCGGTTCGCGGCCTACGGGGTCGACGACGACACCGAGTGCCTCGACTACGACCGCATCCGCGACCTGGCGCGCGCCGAACGGCCGAAGCTCATCGTCGCGGGGGCCACGGCGTACCCGCGCCTCATCGACTTCGCCGCGTTCCGTGAGATCGCCGACGACGTGGGTGCCCTGCTCATGGTGGACGCCGCCCACATCGCGGGCCTCGTCGCGGGTGGCGCGCACCCGTCGCCGGTGCCCTACGCGGACGTCGTGACCTTCACCACCCACAAGACGCTGCGTGGCCCGCGGGCCGGCGCGATCCTGTGCCGTGAGCCCCTCGCCGCGGCGATCGACAAGGCCGTGTTCCCGGGGCTCCAGGGTGGTCCCCTCATGCACGTGATCGCGGCGAAGGCGGTCGCCTTCCACGAGGCGGCCCAACCTGCGTTCCGCGAGTACGCCGCGCAGATCGTTCGCAATGCCCGAGCGCTCGCCTCCGGCCTCGCCGAGGAGGGTTTCCGCATCGTCTCGGGTGGTACCGACAACCATCTCCTCCTCGTCGACCTCCGCCCGTTCGGCGTCACCGGGAAGGTCGCGCAGGAGGCCCTCGACGCGGCCGGCATCACCACGAACAAGAACGCGATCCCCGGTGACCCCGAGAAGCCGTTCGTCACGAGCGGTCTGCGACTCGGAACGGCCGCGGTGACGACGGCCGGCATGGCCGAGGACGAGATGGCCGAGATCGCGGCACTCATCGCGCAGGTGCTCCGTGCGCCGGACGACGCGGGTGTGCGCCGCGACGTGCGCGACGCCAGCGCGCGCCTCTGCAGCAAGTTCACTCCGTACCCCACACTGGCGCGCTGATCCGCCGGGCGGGTGCGCGGCTACTTCATCGTCGGCGGCACCGCGGCGCTCGTCACCTTCGTCGCGACGTTCGCGATCCGGTGGCTCGCGCCGCGCATCGGTGCCATGGCCATGCCGGGTGCCCGGTCGGTCCACGAAGAGCCGACGCCCACGTTGGGCGGCGCCGCGATGTTCCTGGGCCTGCTCGCGGCGATGTTCGTGGGCTCACGCCTCGACCAGTTCCACGAGATGTTCGACGGCTCGTCGGAGCCGCTCGGCATCCTCTTGGCGGCCGGCGTCATGTTCGTGGTCGGTGCGATCGACGACGTTCGTGAGGTGTCGCCCCCGGCGAAGGTCGCGGGTCAGATCCTCTCGGGCAGCCTGCTCTCGCTGTTCGGCGTGACCATGCTGTACTTCCGCGTCCCCTTCGCCAGCTACGACTACATCGTGCTGTCGCCCGACCTCGCGTCGTTGCTCACCGTCGTCGGCGTGGTCGTCCTCGCGAACGCGATGAACCTCATCGACGGCCTCGACGGGCTCGCGGCGGGCATCGCCGCGATCGCCGGCCTCGCGCTGTTCCTCTACGCGGATCGCTTGTTCAAGGCCGGTCTGCTGGAGGGCTCGAACCTCGGCCCGCTGGTGGCGATCATCGTCGTCGGCATGGCCGTGGGCTTCCTGCCCCACAACTTCAACCCCGCGCGGATCTTCATGGGGGACGCGGGCGCCATGCTGCTCGGGCTCATGCTCGCGGTGACGACGATCACCGTGGGGGGGCGCACCGCCGATCAGTTCGCGGGTCAGACGTACTTCTTCTTCGCGCCGCTCGTGATCCCGATCCTGATCCTGGGCGTCCCCATCGCCGACACCGCGTTCTCGTTCGCGAGGCGTCTCGTCCGCCGGCAGTCGTGGTCGCAGGGCGACCGCGAGCACCTCCACCACCGGCTCATGCGCCTCGGGCACGGACCGCGCCGGTCGGTGGTCATCCTCTGGATGTGGACGGCGCTGCTCTCTGCGGCGGCCTTGGTCCCCACCTACACCAATCGCGGCAACTCGCTCGTGCCGATCGCGCTCGGGGCCCTGGCGCTCCTGCTCTACAGCTACTTCCACCCCGGGGTGCTCGAGATCCGCCGAGCGGGGAGACGAGCCGGGAGGATGGCCGCCGGCGACGACGAGCCCACCGCGGAGGTGCCGGTCGTCGACGATGCCGGGGTGAGCGCGGAGGTGGTGG
>BTUT01000285.1:0-4659 GCA_045862935.1 Acidimicrobiia bacterium | reverse complement strand
GAGTCGATCGCCTTGTCGGCGTTCGTCGGGACCGGAGGGCACCCGCCCTTCGCGTAGCAGAGCGTGGAGTCGATCTGGAGCGGCATCCCGTCACGCAACCGGTTGCGGATGACCGCCGAGATCAGCGGCGCGTCCTCGGCGACCTTCGCCTCGGTCTGGATGAGCGACGCCGCGACGACGGTCTGGTACGGGTTGAGCCCGTTCGTGGCCGCCGAGCCCGAGAGGCCGACCCGGTCGCCGATCTCGTCGAAGCGGGCAACGAGCTTGCGGATGATCGCCGCCTCGTCCTCGTGCTCGCCGATGCGGTACGTGTCGGGGAACAGGAAGCCCTCGAGGGACTTCACTCCGGCCGGCATGAACTTCGAGCGGATGGCGCCGGAGCCGGCCACGGTGAGGAAGGTGTCGCGGCTCCGGCCGGGGAGCTGGCCGACCCGGTCGGCGATCTGGTTCAACGTGAGCCCGGGAGGGATCATCAGCGTGAGGTCGGCGGCCTGCTCGACCGGCGGTGGCACCTCGAGCGCGTTCGCCGCCGCGCGGACCCCGAGGTTCGTCTGCAGGGTGTAGGTCCCCGGGCGGAACGGTCCGGCGCCGGTCACCGCCGCCCACACCTTGAACGCCGTCGCGGACCCGATCACGTCGGCGTCGGCGAGCGCGCTCGCGACGTCGCTCGTGCCCCAGCCGTCCTCCACCGTGATCGTGACGCTGGCCCCGGGGCTTCCCGTCGGCTCGAGCTGGAAGTAGAACCAGCCCGCCACGACGACGATCGGCAACAAGAGGATCCCGAGCACCGCCAGCACCGCGAACCGCCGCCTGCGCCGCCGCCGGCGCTCGGCCGTCGCGGCGCGCTGTCCGGCGCGACGGCGCGCCTCGTTCCAGTCGTCCCGGTCGTCGGTGGACTCGGCGGCGTAGTAGGCCGCTCGGCGGTCGACCTCGACGGCCGGCTCCACCGCGTCGTCCACCGCCGGGCCGGACGCCGTCCTCGAGCCGGTACCGGTGTCGGGCTCGACGACCGGCGTGCGATCGCGCGGCGGCCGGCTCATCGTCGACCGTCCAGGTACGACTGCAGCATCACCGCGGCCGCGGCGGCATCGATGCGCTCACGCGGCGCGCGGCCGCGACGGCCCCCCGCAGTGAGGGCCCGCTGGGCGTCACGGGTCGTGAACCGCTCGTCGTGCAGCTCCACTCGAATCTCCCCTGCGACCTCGGCCAGCGCCTCGGCCTCCGCCCGCGCAGCGCGCGCCGCGGGACCTTCGCGCCCCGAGAGGGATCGGGGCAAGCCCACCACGATGACCTGGGCTTCTGCCTCCCGCGCGGCGGCCACGATCGCCACCCGGTCAGCCGAGAGGTCGCCGCTGCGGTGGAGGGTTCCCGCGGGCGACGCGAGCACGCCGCTCGGATCGGAGCGCGCGAGCCCGATTCGCTTCTCGCCGAGATCCACCCCGAGCGCTCGCGCAGGCTCTCCCATCAGCTCGGCTGCACGACGGGCTGCACCGCGGCGTGGGCCCGCTCACGGACCAGGGCCAGCGCGGCGTCGACCTGGTCGGCGCGGGGCCCACCCCCGACGACCGCGTCCGCGCTCTTGGCGGTGCCGCCGCCGAGGAGTCGCGCCGCGTCGCCGGCGATCTCGGCCGCGGACACCCCGCGCGCGACGAGGTCGGCCGTCACCGCCACCGCGATGGCGGCCTTGGCCCCGTCGGGCGGCACCACGCCCACCAGCGCGACCACGCCCGAACCGAGCGCGTCACGGGTCGCGAGTGCGAGCCGGCGCAGGTCGTCGTTGGCGAGGTCCCGCCGGAGCGCGACGACGTGACCATCCGCCGCGGCGGCGAGCTCGACCGCCTCGCCGGCTGCGGCACGGGCCTGCTGCGCCGCGATCTCCTGGCGGGCGGCCTTCAGCTCGGCAACCAGCCGCTCCACGCGCTCGGGCAGCTCGTCGGGCTTGACCGCCAGGGCACGGGCCGCGGTCCGCAGCACCTCCTCCTCGTGGCGGATGTGGTCGAGCGCGCCCGCACCGGTGACCGCCTCGATCCGGCGCAGGTTCGCGCCGATCGACCCCTCGCTCACGATCTTGATGGGCCCGATGAACCCGAGCGCATGGACGTGCGTGCCGCCGCACAGCTCCACCGAGTGCTCGCCCGCCTCGAGCACGCGCACGAGATCGCCGTACTTGTCGCCGAAGAACGCGATCGCGCCGATGGCCGCCGCGTGGTCCTTCGTGGTCTCGTAGTGGCGGACCGGTGCGTCGGTGATCACCTCGGCGTTCGCGAGCGCCTCGACGCGCGCCAGCTCGTCGGGGGTCATCGCCTCGAAGTGACTGAAGTCGAAGCGGAGCCGATCCGGGCCGACGAACGACCCGGCCTGCTGCACGTGCGATCCCAGCACCTCCCGCAGCCCCCAGTGGAGGAGATGGGTGGCGGTGTGGTTGCGACGGATCGCGTCGCGGCGGGCGCCGTCGATGCTGGCCGTCACCGCGTCGCCCTCACGGATCGCGCCCGCCTCCACCACGCCGCGGTGAGCCACCAACCCGGGCAGCGCGTACTGCGTGTCGGTCACCCGCACCCGCGTGCCGTCCGAGCCCTCGAGCACGCCGGTGTCGCCGATCTGGCCACCGCTCTCGGCGTAGAACGGCGAGCGGTCGAGGAACACCACGACGTCGGTGCCCGCGCCAGCCTGGGCGAGCCGATCGGAGCCGACGACGATGGCGCCCACCACCGCGTCTCGGGTCTCGTACTCCCGGCGGCCGGTGAAGTCGGTCGCGCCGAGCTCGTCGAGCAGCTCGCGATAGAGGGCGAGGGGCGCGTCCCCGGTGCCGCCGGCCGCCTGGTGCGCCTCCTTGGCGCGGGTGCGCTGCTCCGCCATGCGCGCTCGGAACCCGTCGAGGTCGAGCCCCCGGCCGCGCTCCTCGGCGATCTCGCGCGTGAGATCGATGGGGAAGCCCAGCGTGTCGTGGAGGAAGAACGCCTCCTCACCACCGACGTCACCGTCGCGCAGCACGCCGTCGAGGAAGTCCAGCCCGCGCGCGAGCGTGGTCCGGAACCGCTCCTCCTCGCGGCGCACGATGTCGACCACGAGGCGGTGCTGCTTCACGAGCTCCGGGTACGCCGCACCCATGGTCGCGACGGTGGCGTCGACGAGCGGTGGCGTGACGAGATCCTCGGAGCCGAGCAGGAACGCGTGACGCACCGCGCGGCGGATGATCCGCCGCAGCACGTAGCCGCGCTCCTCGTTGGACGGCACGACGCCGTCGGCGACGAGGAACGTCATCGAGCGGCCGTGCTCGGCGAGGATCCGCAGCGACACGTCGGCATCGGCGCCGGGGAACCCGCCGTAGCGCAGGCCGGTGACCCGCTCGGCCGCCGCGAGGAGCGGCTCGAAGACGTCGACCTCCCAGGCCGAGTCCACCCCCTGGAGCACCGCGAGGTTGCGCTCGAGGCCCGCGCCGGTGTCGACGCTCGGCGCCGGCAGCGGGACGAGCTCCCCGTCGGGCCGGGCGTCGTACTGCATGAAGACGAGGTTCCAGATCTCGACGTACCGGTCCTCGTTCTTCGCGGGGCCACCCGGGTCGCCGTGGTCCGGACCGAGATCCCAGAAGATCTCGGAGCTCGGCCCGCACGGACCGGTGTCGGCCATCCGCCAGAAGTTGTCGTCGCCGAGGCGCTGGACCTTCTCGGCCGGCATGCCCACGACGTCGCGCCAGATCTGCTCGGCCTCGTCGTCGGTGGTGTGCACCGTGGCCCACAGGCGGTCGGGGTCCAGCCCGAGCACCTCGGTGTAGAGCTCCCACGCCCAGCGGATCGCCTCGGTCTTGAAGTAGTCCCCGAAGCTGAAGTTGCCGAGCATCTCGAAGAACGTGAAGTGCCGGTTGGTGCGGCCGACGTCGTCGAGGTCGTTGTGCTTGCCGCCCGCGCGCACGCACTTCTGGACCGACGCGGCTCGCCGGAACGGTGGCGTCTCGTCGCCCACGAAGTAGGCCTTGAAGGGCACCATCCCGGAGTTGGTGAAGAGCAGGGTCGCGTCGATGGGGATGAGGCTCGCGGACGGGACCACCGTGTGGGCGCGGGCCGAGAAGAAGTCGCAGAACGCGGCACGAAGCCCGTCGGCGGTGCTGGCGATCCGGGGCGGCACCCGGTCAGGCTACCGCTCGGGTCGTCCGCTCGGTCCGGGCGCGCGGGGCGTGCGGCGGCTGCCCGGACCCGCTCGCGGCGGTGCCGCGAACGCTTCGCGGAGTGCTCGCTCCCGCTGGTTCATCTCGACCCTGCCCGCCTCGATCGCGTCGCTCACGAGGCTCCGCAACCGCGTCCCGAGGGCGTCGGGCGCCAGCTTCACGGCGGTGCGCCGCATGCGCTCGCCTGCGTAGACGCCGAGCCCGAACCCGGCCGCGACCCAGAAGGTGCGCCTCACCGGTCGCGCCGTCCGCGGGTCGCGGCGCTCACCGCCCTGACGGTGTGGACGGTCCGCGCCGTCGTGCGCCGCGTCCTCGCCATCGGGGTGACGTCGGCCGCGAGCCGGGCCACGGCGCGCCGGGCTCCGGCCCCGAACGCGACCGCGCGCACGACGGGCCCGGTGAGCGCCTCACCCGCGAGGCGCGGCGGCGGGTCCTCGATCCCGACGGCGTGCTTCGCCTGGCGCGCCGCGACCACCGCCTCCTCGCTCTCACGC
>BTUT01000284.1:0-4662 GCA_045862935.1 Acidimicrobiia bacterium | reverse complement strand
GAGCGACTCCTCGACCTCGAGCGAGATCTCCGTGGGAGTGTGGACGACACCGATGCGGATTTCCATGCCGCTGAGGCTAGATGGTGCGTCCCACAGCCGCGCATACGTGCACCCGGAACGCATCGCGAGGTGCGTCCCACAGCCGCGCATACGTGCACCTGGGACGCATCTCGGGCGCCGGTCCCGTCAGCCGTCCAACGCTGCCGCGATCGCCCGGAACGCCACGGCGGCCTCGTCGTCGGGGTGCGCGACCACGATCGGCTCCCCGTCGTCGCCCCCCTCGCGCAGCGCCGGGACGAGGGGCACCTGCCCGAGCAGGGGCACCCCGAGCCGATCGGCGAGCTCCTGACCGCCCCCCGCTCCGAAGAGCTCGTAGCGCTTGCCGTCGTCGCCGGTGAACCAGGACATGTTCTCGATCACCCCGATCACGTCAAGGTTCACCTTCTCCGCCATCGATGCCGCCCGCTGTGCCACACGCTGGGCCGCAGGCTGGGGCGTCGTCACGATGATCACCTCCGACCCCGGGATGAACTGAGCCATCGAGATCGACACGTCGCCGGTGCCCGGCGGCATGTCGATCAGCAGGAGCTCCGGGTCTCCCCAGTAGACGTCGGTGAGGAACTGCTCGAGGGCCTTGTGCAGCATCGGACCCCGCCAGATCACCGCCTGGGCCTCGCTGGCGAAGAACCCCATCGAGATCAGCCGTACCCCGTGGGCCGCCGGCGGCACGATGAGGTCGTCGATCAGGTCGGGGGGGCGCTGGATGCCGAGCATGCGCGGCATCGAGAAACCCCACACGTCGGCGTCGACCACCGCGACGTCGCGACCGCGTCGGGCGAGCGCGATCGACAGGTTGACGGTGACCGACGACTTGCCCACCCCACCCTTGCCGGATGCCACCGCCAGCACGCGGGTGCTCGTGCGGGTGAACGGGTTGCGGCGCGGCGCGGGTCGGGCGGCCGAGGCGGCATCGATCACCGCGAGTGGGTTGGGGGGCGGCTCGTGGCGCAGCACGCGCGCGCACGCCACGAGCTCCGCTTCGGTCATCCCCCGCACGTCGACCTCGACGCGTCGCAGGTCGGTGGCGCCCAGCACGGCATCGGCCACCCGTTGATGGACGGCGTCGGCCCGCGCGTCGCCCGGGAGCGGGAGCGCGATCGCGATCACGGCGGTGTCGCCGTCGACCGCGATCCCCTGCACCATCCCCAGCTCGGTCACCGGCATCCGCAGCTCGGGCTCCTCGACGGCCGCGAGCGCCGTGCGAACCTGGGACTCGTCGGCCATCGGCGTCTCCGGACGTCACTGGGGGCATCACGCCGTCGCAGGCCACGACCGGCTCGACGGCCCGGCAGGGATGATTTCCACTATCGGCGTAGGTAGAATACCGACCGTGCCTCCCACCGCTCCCACTGCCGCACCGACCTCCTCGGCGGATGAGCGCAGCCTCAGTCCCGACGAGTTCAACGCGGCCGTGGCCGCGGTGACCAACGCCTTCGGCGATCCCACCCGCCGCGAGGTCTACCTCTTCGTGCGCGATCGGGGGATGGACGGTGTGACCGCCTCCGAGGTCGCCGAGCGCTTCGCCCTCCATCCCAACGTCGCCCGTCACCACCTCGAGAAGCTCACGAGCGGCGGCTACCTCGTCGTGGAGGTCGGCCGTCGTGCGGGCGAGGTCCCGGCCCGCAGCGCCGGACGACCGTCGAAGCGCTACTGCGCGGTCGAGCTCGACACGACGTTCTCTCTCCCCTTCAAGCACGACGACGTGCTCTCCAACCTGCTCGCGGCGGCGCTCGACGCGCTCGGACCCGACGAGGCCACCCGCCTCGCCGACGACGTCGGCTACGGATACGGCCGGAGCCTCGCCACCCGCATGGATCCGAGCGAAGGCCACCGGTCGGTGAAGGCGGCGATCGGCGCCGTCGCCGACGCGCTCACCGCCCACGGCTTCGCGGCCCACGCCGAGGAGCGGGGTGGCCAGCTCTCCATCGTCGCGGAGTGCTGCCCCTTCGGCGACACCGCGAACCAGTACCCCCACGTGGTCTGCGCGCTCGATCGGGGCATGATCCGCGGCATGCTCGCCGGGCTCTACGGCGAGACGTCGCCCCAGGTGGAAGCCAGCCGGCCCGGTGGCGACGAATTCTGCGTCACCCGGGTCTGAGCGGCGCGATGCGTCGCGCCTACCTCGACCATGCCTCGTCTTCCCCGCTGCGACCCGCGGCGCTCGACGCGATGCTGCCCTACCTCCGCGGCCACCCCGGCGACCCCGGCCGCATCCACGAGGAGGGTCGTGCGACCCGCGTGGCGATCGAGGTCGCCCGCGAGCAGGTGGCTGCGCTCTTCGGCGCGCGGCCGCGGGAGGTGGTGTTCACCGCCACCGGAACCGAGGCGACGAACACCGCGATCTGGGGCGCCGTCGAGCGCGCGGTCGAGCGCGCCCGTGACCACGGTGACCTGAGCGAACGGCCCCACGTGGTCACCACGGCCGTCGAGCACTCGTCGGTGCTCGACGCCTGCCGGCGGGCACCGGTCGACCTGACGGTGGTGGGGGTGGACAGCGAAGGTCGGTTCGCGGCCGCCGACGTGCTCGACGCCCTCCGACCCGAGACCGCGCTCGTGAGTGTGCAGCTCGCGAACCACGAGGTGGGCACCGTCCAGACCGCGGTCCCCGAGGTCGTCGACGCCGCACGCGCGGCAGGGATCGTGGTCCACGTCGACGCGTGTGCGGCCGCCGGGCACATCCCCGTCCACTTCTCCGACCTCCGCGCCGACCTCTGTGCGATCGACGGCCATCCGTGGGGTGCGCCGAAGGGCGCGGCAGCGCTCCTCGTCCGCCGCGGGCTGCGCTTCCCACCGTTCGTGGTCGGCGGCGCGCAGGAGCGAGCGCGGCGAGGCGGGATCGAGGACGTCCCCGCGATCGTGGGCTTCGGGGCCGCGGCGAACGAGCTCGTCGGGGACGGCCTCACCGGCGAGGCGGTACGCGCCGCCGCGCAGAGTGCCGCGGTCGCGTCCGCAGCGGAGGCCGTGGGCGGCATCACTCGCTTCGGGGACCCCGACGCGCGCCTCCCCAACCTCGTTTGCATCGGCATCGAAGGCGTCGAGGCCGAGCCGATCGTGCTCGGCCTCGACCAGCGAGGCGTCGCCGTCCACTCCGGGTCGTCCTGCTCGAGCGAGCTGCTCGAGGCTTCGCCGGTGCTCCAGGCGATGGGGGTCGACGCCGAGCACTCCCTCCGGATCAGCGTCGGCTGGTCCACGACCGACGACGACATCGTGCTCTTCGCAGAGGCGTTCCCCGCCGTCGTCCGAAACCTGCGCGCGCTCCGAGGAGGCCCAACGTCGCGATGATCCCGGTGCTGCGCCTCAACCACGCCGTTCTCTACGTCCGCGATGCCGCCCTGGCGGCCGCGTGGTACCGCGACGTCCTCGGCTTCGAGACGGTCACGGAGGTACCCGGCGGCGCCTTCCTCCGGGCCGCGGGCTCCGACAACCACCACGACCTCGGGCTCTTCTCGCTCGGTCCCGCCGCGCCCGGGCCCGAGCGCGGCCGGGGCGGCCTCTACCACCTCGCATGGCAGGTGGGCTCGATCCGGGAACTCGCGGGCGCACGGCGCACGCGCCTCGATCGCGGCGCCTACGGCGGCGAGAGTGACCACGGCGCCACGAAGTCCATCTACGGACGCGACCCCGACGGCAACGAGCTCGAGATCATGTGGCTCGTGCCCCGATCCGAGTGGGGTGAGCACGAGCACGACGCGGTCGTCGAGCCCCTCGACCTCGAAGCCGAGATCCGCCACTACGCCTGACGCCCACCACCCAGATGCTCGTAGGCTGCCTCGCCATGACCTCTGCCTGGGCCACGCTCGCTTCCACCCTGACGGACTCGCTGCGCCTCGGTCCCCCACCGATCGCAATCACGTTCACCGACGCCCCGCCGCCGGGTGTGCCCGCGTTCGACGACCCGATGGGCGCCCCGGCCGAAGACGGCCGGACCGGCCGCGTCGCCGCGGGCTGCGTGTTCTGGATGCGAAGCACCGATCGCACGTTCTCCACGGTCGCCGAGGACCACGGCAACTGCAGCGTCGGCAGCCTGACCCACGGCTTCAAGACCCTCGACGAGGTCGCCGACCGGTCCGACGTGGCGACGTTGCTCGGGAGTGGCTGGGTCACGATGGAGATCGTGCCGGACATCCCCGTCGTGACCGACAAGCCGGGCGCCGTGGTCTACGGCCCGCTCGCCGAGACGACGGTCGACCCCGACGTGGTGCTGCTGCGGGTCAACGGCAAGCAGCTGATGACGATCTCCGACGCGTGGCCCGGGCTGCGCATCGAGGGCAAGCCGCAGTGCCACATCATCGCCATCGCCAAGGAGCACGGCGAGCCCGCCGCGAGCGTGGGCTGCGCGCTCAGCCGCGTGCGTACAGGCATGAACGTGGGCGAGATGACGATGGCCATCCCCGGCCCACGCCTCGCGGAGTTCGTGGAGGCGCTCACCGCGACAGCCGCAGTCGACAACGTTGTGGCGCGCTACGCCGCCGACGACGCCACCCGTTTCGGGTGACCCACCCACGGCCCAGCGCGCCGTCGCGCCAGCGCCGTCGCGCCAGCGCTGACGCTACTTCTTGGCGGCCTCGTAGTAGGGGTTGGTGCCGCTGGCGTGGTCGGTGA
>BTUT01000283.1:0-4667 GCA_045862935.1 Acidimicrobiia bacterium | reverse complement strand
TGCCGCTGCCGCCGAGCTCTTTCCAGCCGGTGTGCGATCACACCCCACATCCGTCGCCGCCGATTAATACGATGCTCACCGCGAGCTCGGGGGACGGCTCGGTGTACGGGAAGAAATCGGAGCGGAACCGGGTGCGCACCGACTCGTCGTCGAAGAGGCGGCGCGCGAACGCCTCGATCGTCCCGAACAGGTCGGCCATCGTGAGGCCCCGGTCGACCGCGAGGCACTCCATCTGGTGGAAGGCCGGTGAATGGCGCGCGTCGAGGGTCTCGTTGCGATAGGTGCGCCCGGGGGCGACCACGTAGATCGGCGGCGGCTGCGCCTCCATCGTCCGGATCTGCACCGGCGACGTGTGCGTGCGCAGCATCACCTGCTCGTGGGCACCGAGGTTCACGTAGAGCGTGTCCTGCATCGAGCGGGCAGGGTGCGCGGGCGGGATGTTGAGGGCCTCGAAGTTGTGCCAGTCGTCCTCGACCTCCGGACCCTCGGCGATCCGGTACCCGAGCCCGACGAAGATGTCCTCGAGCTCACGACGGATCTGGGTCACGAGGTGCAGGTGCCCACGACGGATCCCGTGGCCCCCCAGGGTGAGGTCGAGCTCCGGACCCCGGGCCGATGCGCTCGCGGCCTCGAGCTCGGCGCGACGGGTGGCCACCGCGCCGGCGATCGCCGCCCGGTACGCGCCCACCGCCTGGCCCGCCCGCGGCCGTTCGTCGGGTACGAAGCCCTTGATGGCCTCGTTGACCGCCGACGCGGGCGACCTCCGGCCGAGCCAGTCGCGCTGCAGGGCCTCGAGGGCGTCGACGGTCTCGGCCGCCCCGATCGCGCCGAGCGCGTCGGCCTCGGCGGCCGACAGGATCCCGAGCGCGTCGGCGAGGTTCACGCCGGGTCTCCGGGCCAGCTCGCACCCACGCTCGCGCCGGCACTCGCCCCCGCACTCGCCCCCGCACTCGTCCCGGTGGTGCCGGCCTCGGCCGTGTCGACCGCGGCGGTGTCGGCCCGCTGGCGCGCGGCCTCGAAGCAGAGGATCGTCGCCGCCATCGCGACGTTGAGGGACTCGGCAGCACCGACCATGGGGATCGTGACCGTACCGTCGAGACGCCCGACGATCCCGGCATCCAGCCCGCGCGCCTCGCTCCCGACGGCCACGGCCGCGCCCCGGGCCAACGCCAGGGCGGCCGGAGAGGTGCCTCCCCGGGCCACCGCACCGAAGCACCGGATCGACGCGCCCCGCAGGGCGTCGATCGCGGCAGCCGCGTCGGGGACCACGACGATCGGCACGCCGAACAGCCCTCCGGCCGACGCCCGCACGGCCTTGGGGTTCGAGACGTCGACGGCATCCCCGGCGACGACCACCGCGGCGGCACCCGCGGCCTCTGCACTGCGGACGATGGTGCCGAGGTTCCCGGGATCGGTGACGTCGACCGCCACCAGCGTGCACCCGTCCCGCAATCCGTCGCGCAGATCGGCGAGTGCGTCGATGCCCGCGCGCGGCGCCCAGTGCACCACCGCGATCACAGGTTGCGGCGTGCGGGTGGTGCCCACCTTCTCGAGCACCCCCTCCTTGAGGTCGTGCAGCCTCGCACCGGCCCGGGTGAGGTCGGCCACGAGCGGGCCGAAGGCCGGCCGCGCGCCGTCGCCGAAGTACACGTCGACGACCGACGCACCGCGCGCGAGGGCGGCACCGATCACCCGGGGCCCTTCGAGCACGCAGCACGACGCCTCGGCCCTCGCGCGCGGGTCGCGTGCCAGCGCGCGCAGGCGCTTCACCGCTTCGTGGCGAGCACCGAGGACCGGGATCGGCACGAGGCGCGGTTCGGAAGGCACCGGCGTGGCGGCCACAGCGCAGAGGCGCGGGACCCGCGCCCCGGCACGCTCAGGCGGCTTCGAGGGCCTCGCGGGCGGCGGCGACGAGCGCACCGAAGGCTGCGGAGTCGCGGACCGCGAGGTCGGCCAGGATCTTGCGGTCCACCTCGATCTCGGCCGCCTTCAGCCCCGCGACGAACTGCGAGTACGACATGTCGTGCTCGCGGCACGCCGCGTTGATCCGCACGATCCACAGCCGGCGGAACTGGCCCTTGCGGGCGCGCCGGTCGCGGTAGGCGTACTGGCCGCTGTGCATCACCTGCTCGTTGGCCGCGCGCAGGTGACGGCTGCGCGACCCCGAGTAGCCCTCGGCCGCGCTCAGGACGGCACGGCGCTTCTTCTTCGAGTGGACGGAACGCTTCACGCGAGCCATTGCGGAATCTCTCTCTCACGCGCGCCCGAGGAGGCGCTCGACGTGCAACTTGTCACCACCGGTGACCTCGGCGCCGCGGCCGAGTCGCCGCGTCCGGCGGCTGGATTTCTTCTCGAGCAGGTGCGAGCGGTTCGCCTTGCGCCGGCGGATCTTGCCGGTGCCGGTGATCCGGTAGCGCTTCGCCGCACCGCGGTGCGTCTTCATCTTGGGCATCGGGTCTCTCCGGGGTTCCGGACGCTGCGTCCGGTCGATGGGGGTTCGCGGGGCCCGTTGCGGGGCCTGGTCGGTGGATCCGCGGTCGGATCAGGCGCCGGGCTCGGGGCCCGTCGCGGCGGCGTCGGCGGCGGCCTTCACCGGCTTGGGCTTGCGGCTGTCCTTCTTGATCGGGTGGAGCACCATGGTCATGTTCCGGCCGTCCTGGCGGGGGGCGGCTTCCACGATCGCGAACTCGGCGACCTGCTCCGCGATGCGGTTCAGGATCCGCAGGCCGAGCTCCGGATGGGCCATCTCCCGACCCCGGAACATGATCGTGAGCTTGACCTTGTTGCCCTCGCCGAGGAACCGCTCGACGTGCTTCATCTTCGTCGTGTAGTCGTGCTCGTCGATCTTGGGCCGGAACTTCATCTCCTTGATCACGACCTGGGTGGCCTTGCGGCGGGACTCCTTGCGCTTCTGGTCCTGCTCGTACTTCCAGCGGTTGAAGTCCATGATCTTGCACACGGGCGGATCGGCGTTCGCCGCGACCTCGACGAGGTCGAGCTCGGCCTCCCGAGCCATGGCCAGCGCCGCGGGGAGCGGCTGCACCCCGAGCTGCGCGCCGTCGGCCCCGATGAGCCGGACCTCCCGGGCGCGGATCCGGTCGTTGATCCTGGCGTCCTCTGTGGCTATGTGGTCACCTCACGGTTCACGTGTCGCCTCGGAGCCCCGAACGCGACGATGGCGGATGCAGGAAGCACCCGCCACGATCCGGGCGCCCCGTGACGGACCCCCTCGCGAGGGACACGGCCACGACCTGGCCCACGACGGACCCGGACTCGAGCGACCCCGGAGGGCATCGGCCGGGTGGGTGCGTGACCACCGCCGCCCCGGTCACCCGGCCGGTAGGGTCGCGCACCACTTCCTACACGTTCGATTGTGCCGGCGACTTGCACCCGGCGCCTTGCAGACGGGAGAGGTTACCAGCGTGAGCGGCCTGTGGACACCGTCCGGGGAGCACGTCCCCGATCCGGCTGGGGGTGCGGGTGGGGGCGCGGGTGGGGATGCCGGTGGCGCCGGCCCCGGACCCGGGGCCCCCGACGACGCCGCCGTCGAGGCGGAGCTGCGGCGGGTGCGGGCCGAGATCGCCGGCACCCCGGCCGTCGACATCGTCGCGAACCACGCCATCGGCCTCTGGCAGCTCGCCGTGCTCCACCTGAGCCCGGAGGCAGGAGCACCGCTGCGGCTGTCCGAAGCGGCCGTCGCGATCGACGCGATGGCCGGCATCGTCGATGCGCTCGGCGACCGCCTCGGCGACCACGCCGCTCCCCTGCGAGACGCCGTGTCGCAGCTCCGCCTCGCGTTCGTCGAGATCCAGCGTGAGGCGAGCGGCACCGGCGGGCCGCCCGCGCCCGCCGGCTGACCCGCGGAGCCCCGGTGACGGGCGTGCGGCGCTTCCTGCGCCTGATCCCCTTCGTCGTCTTCGCGCTGATCGTTCTCGCCGGATCGGGCCTGTTCCGCGGCCTGACCCGGCCCGAGAAGTCGTTCTCGCTGCCGCGGGTCGCGGTCGAGGCCGAGCTCGCACCCGACGGCACGCTGCACATCGCGGAGCACATCACCTACGACTTCCGCGGCCCGTTCTCCTACGGCACCCGCCCCATCCCGTGGGGCACGTACCAGATCTCCGACATGCGCGTCACCGAGAACGGCCGCGAGCTGACGAGCGTGGGCGCGCCGTACAACCTCCAGTGGTTCTTCGACGCCGAGGACGAGGAGCGGACGTTCACGGTCGAGTACACCGTCACGGGAGCGGTCCCCGTGGCCCCGGACGTGGGCGAGGTGTACTGGAAGTGGGTCGGCGACCAGCACCCCGAGATCGGGAAGGTGACCGCGACGCTGCGGGTGCCGCCCGGCCCGGGCGAGCTGAGGGCGTGGGGCCACGGCGAGCTCACGGGAGAGGTCCACATCGACGGTGACACCGTGCGCTGGGTCGCGCCCGACGTCCCCGAGGGCTCGTTCGTGGAAGGTCGGGTGGCGATCCCCGCGTCCCGCTTCAGCGTGGCCCCGACGGGCGAGCCGCGCCTCGCGGAGATCGTCGCCGAGGAGTCCGCGTGGGCGCGAGCCGCGAACGCCCAGCGCCGCGCGGCGGGGCGCGACGCCGAGGAAGCCGCCGAGCGGCGCGACCTCGCAACGCTCGTCGTGCCGTTCGTCGTGGCGATCGGCGTCGTCGTGT
>BTUT01000282.1:0-4690 GCA_045862935.1 Acidimicrobiia bacterium | reverse complement strand
GAGGTACGGCGCCTGGCCGCCGTCGGCCGGGTCCTCGAACACGTCGTGGAACACGAGGAGACCGCCGGGGGCGACGTGGGGCGCCCAGGACTCGTAGTCGGCGAGCGCCACGTCGTACGCGTGTCCGCCGTCGATGAAGCACAAGCCGAGCGGGGTGCCCCAGTGCCGGGCGAGGGTCGGCGAGTCCGCGACCACTGCGACGACGACGTCCTCGAGGCCCGCGTGCTCGATCGTGTGCCGGAAGCACGGGAGGGTGTCCATGCGACCCGTCCGGGGATCGACGAGGGTGGGGTCGTGGTGCTCCCACCCGGCCTGGTTCTCCTCCGATCCGCGGTGGTGGTCGACCGAGAAGCAGATCGTCGCTCGCTCGCGAGCCGCGGCGCCGAGGTACACGGCCGACTTCCCGCAGTACGAGCCGACCTCGAGCAGCGGTCCCACCGACGCGGCGTCGAGGCCCGCCTCGTACAGCGCGAGGCCCTCGTCGGCGGGCATGAAACCCACCGCGTCGCGCGCGGCCGCGACGAGCCGCGGGTCCATCGTCACGGCGCCCATGCCCCCGAACGGGTCCGCCGCCGATCCCTCTGCCGACCGTGTGCCGGAGTCGTACACACGCGCCAGGCCTCGCCGGTGGTCATGGGCCGCGGCCTCAGATGACCGGGATCTCGGTGTACCGACCGAGCTCGTCGGCGAGCGCCGAGCAGATCTCGCCCAGGGTGGCGTAGGCCTCGACGGCGTGGATCAACGCCGGCATGACGTTCACGTCGGGCTGGGCCGCCGCGGCCCGTACCTCGCCGAGCGCGTCACGGACCCGCGGTGCGTCGCGATCGGCCTTCACCGCGTCGAGGCGCTTGCGCTGGCTCTCCTCGACCTCCGGGCCGATCCGCAGGATCTCGGGCGGATCGTCGTCGTTGCCCTCCAGCGCGACGTTCACCCCCACCACCAGGTGCTGGCCCCGGTTCAGCTTCCGCTCCAGCTCGTACGCCGAGTCGGCGATCTCGCGCTGGAACCAGCCCCCCTCCACGGCCTGGAGCACGCCCTCGCGCAGCGAGCCGGCTCCCACCTCGCGCAGACGCGCGAACACCTCCTCGGCCGCGCGCTCCAGGTCGTCGGTGAGCGCCTCGACGTACCAGGAGCCTCCGAGCGGGTCGGCCACGTTCGCGACCCGGGTCTCGTACGCGATCACCTGCTGGGTGCGCAGCGCGATGCGGGCCGCCTTCTCCGTGGGGAGCGCGAGGGTCTCGTCCATCGAATTGGTGTGGAGGCTCTGCGTCCCTCCCAGCACGCCGGCCAGCGCCTCGATCGCGGTGCGCACGATGTTGACCTCGGGCTGCTGTGCGGTGAGCGAGACGCCGGCCGTCTGGGTATGGAAGCGGAGGCGCCACGACCGGTCGTCGCGCGCGCCGTAGTGGTCTCGCATCCACCGCGCCCAGATGCGTCGCGCCGCGCGGTACTTCGCGATCTCCTCGAAGAAGTCGAGGTGCGCGTTGAAGAAGAACGACAGTCGCGGCGCGAACGTGTCGACGTCGAGACCGGCGGCCCGAGCCTCCTCCACGTAGGCGAAGCCGTTGGCCAGGGTGAAGGCGAGCTCCTGCGCGGCGGTCGCACCCGCTTCACGGATGTGGTAGCCGGAGATCGAGACCGGGTGGAACCTGGGCATCTCGGCCGCGCAGAACGCGATCGTGTCGGAAACGAGTCGCATCGACGGTCGCGGCGGGAAGATGAACTCCTTCTGGGCCTGGTACTCCTTGAGGATGTCGTTCTGGAGCGTCCCACCCAGCCGGGCACGCTCGACCCCGGATCGCTCGGCCGCGGCCACGTACATCGCGAGGAGCACCGCGGCCGGGCCGTTGACGGTCATCGACGTGGTCACGGAACCCAGGTCGATCCCCGCGTAGAGGTCCTCGACGTCGGCCAGGGTGTCGACCGCGACACCGCACTTCCCCACCTCGCCGAGCGCGAGCGGGTCGTCCGAGTCGCGTCCGAGCAGCGTCGGCAGGTCGTACGCCGTCGAGAGGCCGTCACCGCCGTTGGCCAGGAGCTCGTGGAAGCGCCGGTTCGTGTCGGGCGCGGTCCCGAAGCCGGCGAACATGCGCATCGTCCACAGCTTCGAGCGGTACATCGAGGCGTAGGGGCCACGCGTGAACGGGAATTCACCCGGGAGCTCACCGTCGTCGGGCCCGTAGACCGGATCGACCTCGCGGCCCGAGTGCGTCGTGAAGTCGGCGTCCCGGTGCGGGCTGGCCTCGAACGCGCGACGCCAGCGGTCTCGGGCCCCTTCGGTCATGCGGCGAGCGTAACCGGATGGCGACGAGGCCCCGTTCCCGGACGCCGGCCCCACGCGCAGGCTGCCTGACTCCCGGCAGCCGACCTGCGGAGGGCTAGGGTCCCGGCGATGGAACAGCACCAGGCTCCGGACCGCAACCTCGCCATGGACCTCGCCCGGGTCACCGAAGCGGCCGCGCTCGCGGCCGGTCGCTGGCTCGGGCGCGGCGACAAGAACGCCGCCGACCAGGCGGCGGTCGACGCCATGCGTCTCGTGCTCAACGCCGTCGCGATGGACGGGATCGTCGTCATCGGCGAGGGCGAGAAGGACGAGGCGCCGATGCTCTACAACGGCGAGGAGATCGGTGCCGGTGGTCCCCAGTGCGACATCGCCGTCGATCCGATCGACGGCACGACGCTCACCTCCCTCGGGCGCAACGGCGCCATCGCCGTGATCGCCGTCGCCGAACGAGGCACGATGTTCGACCCGGGCCCCTGCGTGTACATGGAGAAGATCGCGGTCGGCCCCGAAGCCGTCGACGTGATCGACTTCGAGGCCAGCGTGACCGCCAACCTCCAGGCCATCGCCAAGGCGAAGGGCGAGGAGGTCCGGGACGTGACGGCCGTGATCCTCGACCGGGACCGCCACGCCGACATCGTGCGCGAGTGCCGCGAGGCGGGCGCTCGCGTGAAGCTGATCCCCGACGGCGACGTGGCCGGCGCGATCGCCACGGCGTGGCCCGGCGCGGGCAGCGACATCCTGTTCGGCATCGGCGGGACCCCCGAGGGCGTCATCGCCGCGTCGGCGCTCAAGGCGCTCGGCGGGGCCATCTTCGGCCGGCTCTACCCGCGCAACGACGAGGAGCGCCGGGCTGCGCTCGACGGCGGCTACGACCTCGAGCGGGTGCTGACCACCGACGACCTCGTGTCGAGCGACGACGCGTTCTTCGCCGCCACGGGGATCTCCGACGGCGAGCTCGTGCGGGGCGTGCGCTACTTCGCCGACGGCGCGCAGACCCAGACCGTGGTGATGCGCTCGAAGTCGGGCACGATCCGCACGATCGACGCGACGCACCGCTGGACGAAGCTCAAGCGGTACTCCGCGCTCCAGTACTGACCGCGCGCGGCGACCGCGTCGGCCGCGTCCGAGGCGGTCACACCGGGACGATCCAGGCCGTCGACCAGCCGTAGGGCGTGTACCGGTTGCGGATGCGGATCGTGACGCTGAAGTTCCCGCACTCCGAGCCGAACATGGACGTGATGTCCAGAGCCGGGACCCTGGTCGAGCCGCACTGGTTGGCGCTCGAGAGCGCGACGTCGCTGCCGGCCGGATCGCGACAGTCGTTCTGCCACCGGATGAAGTTCCGGACGACCGTCGCGCCGAGAGGGGAAGTCACGCTCAGCACCGCCAGCTCGTCGAAGTACGGCTCCTGGGTCCCGCCCGAGTTGCGGGAGAACCGGACGCTCTGGCCCTCACCCCTGCACACCGTCACGGTGTTGCTGTAGTAGGTCACGCACGAGCTCCCGCTGCTCACGGTGTCGTTCCGGCACGAGGGCACGATCGACACAGCCGCCGGCGTGCAGGTGCAGGTCATGGCGGCGGCCGGCGCGGTGAGCGAGTCGACGATCGCCGGGGTCGACCACGCGAGGACCGCAGCGCCGCTCGCGCGCTTGATCAGTCGCCGACGGTCGACGCCCCGGGTTCCGTCCGTCGGTACCATCCCGCTCGCTCTCGGTCGGATCAGACCCCCGAGGATACGGCTGGCCCACCCCCGAAGTGCGCATTCACGGCGTGCGCGGACGGTGGAGCCAAGGGGGGAGGTCCACGACGCCGTTGGCGCGGAGCTGCTCGGCGAGACGGGCGTTGGGCCCGGCGAAGCGCGTCACCAACGCCGCCCGCTCACCCTCGGTGACCGTGATCGGGAGCGGACGGCCGTTCAGGTTGAAGTAGGCGTGGCGGAGCCGACGCTTCAGGCCGTGGTGGCGCCGGAGGAACGGCTCGAAGCGGTCGTTGAGGTCGAGCGCGAGCCGCTGGAGGCGCGTGCTGCGGTAGCCCGTGGTGCGATTCTCCGAGCTGAGCCCACGCCCGGCGAGCGGCGCCGGGTCGACACCCAGGAACGCGGTGGTCGCCGCCAACGTCGCCTCGGGACGAGCGAGGAGGTCGTCGAAGAACAGCACGAGCACGCCGTCACCGAACTCCTCGGTCCAATCGGGGAGGAAGTCGGCGTAGATCCCACCCCGCGCCGCGAAGTACACGTCGTTCGCGGGATCGCGGAAGTCGTCGTCGGTGAGCGTGTCGGCGTGGGCGAGGTACTCGTCGAGGGTCATGTTGGCCGGCAGGCGCAACCTCGCTTGCTGGAAGGTGAAGTACGACACCAGCCGGGCGACGGGGTCGCGCAGCACGATGATGATCCGGGCGTCACCGCAC
>BTUT01000281.1:0-4706 GCA_045862935.1 Acidimicrobiia bacterium | reverse complement strand
CCGGGCCGCGCCCACTCGCGGCGCGGCCGCAGATACGGTGACGCTTGCGTCAGCGAAGCGGTCGGGCTAGAAGGTGCCCGCCGGCACACGGCCGCTCCGGAACCGGAGCACCACGAGGGGGAAGCATGAAGCCAGGTCGGGGATTCCGCGTCGCGGCTGCCATCTGCGTCGCCGCCGTCGCCACGTTCGGGATCGGGGTCGGAGCCGTCTCGGCTCAGCAGATCGACCCGAAGGTCAAGAACATCAAGAAGGTCAAGACACCCAAGAACTGTCCGGAGATCCAGGGCGTCACCGACGACGAGATCAAGGTCGGGGCCATCTCCCCGCTGACCGGCCCGGCCTCCGGCTCAGGGTTCTTCCCGAACATCGTGGAGGGCATCGAGGCGCGCTTCGCGGCGGCGAACGACGCGGACGAGGTCGGCCGCAAGCTCACTCTCGTGTCGGTCGACGACAAGGGCGACTCGGCACAGAACATCGCGGCGGCCCAGAACCTGGTGGAGCGGGAGAAGGTCTACGCGATCCTCACCCAGACGTCGGCGGCGCCCGCGAGCGCGCCGTACCTGAACCAGAAGGGCATCCCGGTCGTGGGCTGGCAGCTCGGCCTCGACGTGTACGGCAAGTACCCGAACTTCTTCGGGTTCCAGAACGCCAACGCGGCCGAGCTCGCGACCAACTACACGAGCCGCAACGCGGCGTCGATGTCGAAGGGCGGTGCGAAGCGCATCGCGCTCATCGGCTCGAACCAGGGCAACTCCGCGATCTTCCTCGAGCAGGTCGACGACTCGATCAAGCGGCTGGGCAAGAAGCTCGGGGTCGAGGTCGCCTACAAGAACCACGACATCCCGACCGGGAACACCGAGTGGGGCTCGTACGCACAGGAGATCAAGGCTTCGGGGGCCGACACGCTCTACACGGCCCTCGCCACCGTCGACAACATCAACCTGGTGAACGCGCTGAAGCAGGCCGGTGCGCCCATCAAGACGATCTTCCTCTCGGCCGGCTACGACCCGCGCGTGGCGGGGATCCCCGCGTTCGACGGCGCGTACCTCGGTGTCGAGTGGAAGCCGCTCGAGACCACACCCGAGCCGCCCGGGATCGCGGCCTTCAAGGCCGCGATGGCGAAGTACAAGCCCTCGGCCACCGTCAACCAGTCGAGCGCCAACGGCTGGCTCACCGCGAACGCCCTCATCGAGGGGATCAAGGCCGCGGGCGAGAAGTGCCCAACTTGGAAGGGCTTCGTGAACAACCTCCGCCTCACCAAGGGCTACACCGCCGACGGCTGGTTCGACCCGATCGACTTCCAGGAGGTCTTCAACAAGCCGTTCGCCTGCGCCTACTACGTGCAGGTCGTCGGAGGGAAGTTCGTCCCGGCGTTCGGCGGTGAGCGGATCTGCGGCGAGTTCATCCGCAACAACAAGCTCCAACCGTCCACCACGGGTACTCCCCGGGCGACCCCGCCCCCCCCGCCCGGGGCGGGGGGCTGGGCGCGCCGCCCCGGCCCTGTGGGGGGGGGGGCCGCACTGCGGTCGGCCCCGACGCACAACCGGGGGAACAGGGTGACGCCCTACATCATCGCCGGACTCGTTGCAGGCTGCGTGTACGCGATCTCGGCGCTCGGTCTGGTGCTCACGTACACGTCCTCGCGCGTGTTCAACTTCGCCCACGGCATCACCGCGTGGTCGATCGCCATCTTCTACTACTGGCTCCACGAAGAGCCGGGCGGACCCCAGTGGCCCATCCCGCTCGCGGCCCCGTTCACGCTCCTGGTGGTCGCACCCCTCCTCGGCTTGGTGCTCTACGGGATCCTCTTCAAGCGCCTCACCAACGCCACCCCCACCGTGCGGCTCGTGTCGACCGTGGGGCTGTGGGTCGCGCTCCCGGCCGTCGTGAAGATCGTGTTCCCGTTCGTCACCGAGAACGAGATCTTCCAGCCCGACGGCCTGGTGAAGAACCCGCCGAACCCCGAGTTCCTCCAGGTGTTCGGCACGTATGTCAACAGCAACCAGTTCGTCGTGATCGTCAGCGCCGCCACGATCGCGCTCGCCGCCACGCTCGTGCTCCGGTTCACCCCGTTGGGCCTCGCGACGCGGGCCGCCGTGGATCACCCCCGCAACGCGGGGATCCACGGCGTGAACACCGAGGGTGTGACCGCGATCTCGTGGATGGCCGGCACCATGCTGGCCGGGCTCGCCGGGATCCTGTTCGCACCGGTCGTGGGTCTCCAGGAGTTCCAGTTCACCCTCTTGCTCGTGGGCTCGTTCGTCGCGGTGGTGATCGGCAAGCTGACCAGCCTCCCGCTCGCCTTCCTGGGCGCGATCGGGGTGGGACTCCTCCAGCAGATCTGGGTGAAGTACCAGCCGGACTCCGGCTTCTTCGCGCAGGGCATCACCGCCAGCATCCCCTTCATCGTGATGATGGTGTTCCTCATCGTCTACAGCTTCACGTCGAGCGGGTTGCGCAGGGAGGCGTTCGCCCTCGACGCGCGCAGCGCCGGCGGAGTCCACGGCGACGCACCCCCGCTCCCCGCGAGCCACGGCTGGCGCCGCGTCGCCGGGCCGGCGGTCCTGGTGGTGGGGCTCGCGATCGTGCCCCTCGTGTTCGACGGCTACTGGACCAACATCTTCACGATCGGTGTCGCCCTGTCGATCATCTTCTTGTCGGTCACGTTGGTCACCGGCGAGGGCGGCATCATCTCGCTGGCCCAGATCACCTTCGCCGGGATCGGTGGCTTCGCCGCCGCCCGCCTCGCCGACTCGACCGACCCGTTCAACGTGGGGATGCCGGTCTGGCTCGCCATCCTGGTCGGAGCGCTGATCGCCGTGCCCTTCGGCCTCCTGCTCGCCCTCCCGAGCCTGCGCATCGGGGACCTCTACCTCGCGCTGTTGACGGTCGGCTTCGCGCTCCTCATCCAGGAGTTCGTGTGGCGACGGGTGGAGTTCGAGAACTTCGGTGCCGGACGGATGCTCGGCCGCCCGTTCGGCATCACCCTCGACGACCGCACCGGCATGTACTTCGTGGTCGTCGCCGTGTTCCTCGTCTGCGCGCTGCTCGTCGTGAACGTGAAACGGGCCACCGCGGGCCTCGTCTTCGCGTCGATCCGGTCGAGCGAGTCGGCGTCGGCGACCACCGGCATCAGCGTGGTGCGCGCCAAGCTGATCCTGTTCTCCGTGAGCGCCTTCATCGCAGGGCTGGGGGGAGCGCTGTGGGGCTCCACCATCGGCTCGGTCACACCGCGGTCGTTCGACGTGCTGATCGGCGTCGTGTGGCTCGCCATCATCGTCACGTGGGGCGTCCGCACGACCATCGGTGCGCTCCTCGCGGGGCTGCTCTTCGCCATCGCTCCGTTCAAGCTGGCCTCCATCCTCATCCTGCCGGTGATCTTCATGGCCGGAGGCTTCTTCACCCGCTTCCTGCTGTCGAAGGCCTACCGCAAGCCCGTCGGTGCGCTCCTCATGGTGCTCTGCGTCGTGCTGGGTGCCGGGCTGAGCTACCGCATGTGGACCAAGACCTCGGACGACACCGCGGTGCACATCATCCTCGTGACGCTCGCGCTGGTCATCGGCCTCATCGTCGCCTTCCGCATCCGACGGGCGGCCAACCTCGAATCGGGCGTCCGCGTCGGGCTCGCGATCGGGGTGGCGGTCGTCGCCGTCGCGGTCGGCATCTGGACGACGACCCTGGACCTCTCGGAGGCCACCGTGAAGGAGGTCCCGACCATGCTGTTCGGTCTCGGTGCCATCATGCTCGCCCGCGAGCCGAGGGGTGTGCTCTACGACATGGTGAACCGCCAGCGTCTGCGCCAGCTCGAGGAGGCGGAGCGCCGTGAGGAAGAGGCCGCGCTCGCGACCGAGCTCTCGGCGGTCGACGCGTGAGCGCGCTGCCCGTGGCGCTCGACGCCTCGACCCCCCACGAGGCGCCCCTGCTCGCCGCCACCGGGGTCACGGTGCGGTTCGGGGGCGTGGTCGCACTCGACGACGTGAGCCTCGAGGTCCGGCGCGGCTCGACGGTCGGCCTGGTCGGTCCCAACGGCGCGGGCAAGACGACGCTCTTCGGGGTGCTCTCCGGTCTCGTGCGCCCGAAGGCGGGCCGCGTCACCATGGGCGCGACCGACGTGACCCGCCGGAGCCCCCAGGCCCGAGCGCGGCTCGGCCTGGCCCGCACGTTCCAACGCATGGAGCTGTTCCACGAGCTGACCGTGCGCGAGCACCTCGTGGTCGCGCAGCGGGTGCGCGACGGCCGCCAGAGCGTGGCGGGGTTCGCACGCGACATGGTCGGACTCGGTGAGCGCGCGGGCAAGCGTGAGGACGAGGTCGTCGACGGCATCCTCGACCTCCTCGCGCTCGGCCCGGTCGCCGACCGACCGGCGGTCTCGGTGCCACTCGGGACCGGTCGCCTCATCGAGGTGGGCCGCGCCCTGGCCTCGGAGCCCTCCGTGATGCTGCTCGACGAGCCGTCGTCGGGCCTCGACGTGCACGAGACCGAGCAGCTCGGTGAGGCGCTCCGGCGGGTGCGCGTCGAACGAGGGCTGGCGTTCGTGCTCGTCGAGCACAACGTGGAGTTCGTGCTCGACCTCTCCGACCGGGTCACCGTGCTCGACTTCGGCAAGGTGCTGGTGGAGGGCACCCCCGACGAGGTTCGCCACAGCCCGGAGGTGCAGGCGGCGTACTTCGGGGCACCGGTCGACGAGCGAAACGGGGGGAACGCAC
>BTUT01000280.1:0-4761 GCA_045862935.1 Acidimicrobiia bacterium | reverse complement strand
ATCTCGAGCGAGTCCTCGATGGTGATGAGGCGCTCGTCGCCGGGGATCTCGTTGATCAGGCACCGCAGTGTCGTGGTCTTCCCGGTCCCGGTACCGCCGGCGACGATGATGTTCGCCTTCGCGCGCACCCCGGCCGACAGGAAGCTCGCCAGGAGGTCGTCACAGACCCCGAGCTCGACAAGTTGGTCGACTCGGTGGATGTGGAAGTCGTGGCGGCGGATGGTGACCGTCGGGCGGCCCGAGACGGCCATGAGCGCGTGCAGCCGGTCGCCGTTGGGGAGCTGCAGGTTGAGCTCGGGGTGAGCGTGGTCCCAGCGTCGCTCACTTCGTCCGAGTCGCCGGGCTGCGGTCGCGATGAGCTCGATCAGGTCGTCGTCGGAATCGGCCACGGCTGGGCCTCGGACCTTCGTGCCGTCGCGGAGGTTGAGCCACACCCGCCGGGCACCGGAGATGTGGATGTCGCGTACGGCCGGGTCGTCGAGGAGCGGCTGCAGCCGCGCGAGGCCATGGAGCCGGTCGAGCACCGCGGCGGTGAGGGTGGCCTCGGCGGATTCGTCGAGCTGTGGCCTCGCGTCGACGTACGCGCGCGCGGCGAGGCGCCGTAGCTCGTCCGCGATGAGCTTGCGCGCCAGTGCCCGTTCGTCGTCTGCCGACAGTCGGGCTCTTCTGTCTTGCTCGTGTGCGACGTGCGCGGCGGTCAGTGACTCGCCGACGCGACGGTGCAGGTCCGCGACGAGTGCCGGGTCGAGGTCGTCACTCGACCACGTGGAGGGATCGACACGCGTCGTACTCATCGCGTGGTGACCTCCATCGGCCGCGCCGCGACGGCGTGTACGTGGGCACTGAGCTCGGTCACTGCTCGAGCGAGCTGCGATCGCGCCAGTCGCGCATGCGGTCCGCCAGAGCGCAGCGTCTCGGCCGAGGTGGGATCGTCCGGCAGCGTCCCGAGCACCGGGACATCGAGCCCGGCTTCCACTTCGGCGGTCCGGTAGGGCCCGTTCCCGACGAGGACCGCAGCTACCTGTCCCCGGATGAGCTGGTGGAGGGTCGGCAGGCGTTGGGCGAGTGCGACGAGCTGCTCGGCCACCGGCCGCACGAGCACGGCGACGAGATCCGATGCGGCGACAATCGGCGCGTGTGAGCGAAGGCGTCCGGCGTCGATGACGGCGATCCCGCTCGCCGCGACGAGGACGTCGGTGATCCGGTTGCCGCCGGTGCGCCACAGCATTGCGCAGGCATCCGGTAGGTCGGGCTCGACGAGGACCGGGACCCCGCCCGCGCTCTGTGCGTGCGCCCGCCACCCGCGATCGTCGTCCGGGCTGGAAGCGGCAAGCGTGGTCAGGCCGGGTTCACGGCCGAGGCCGTAGCGGATGGCGAGCACGCCGCCGTCGAGATCGGCCTCGACGAGGACGGCTTCGGGCAGGGTCGACGCCAGCATCAGCGCGGCCGTGGTCACGCCGGGGGCGCCGCGCACCGATGCGAGGGTGACGATCCTCACGGCGCCACCAGGACCAAGCGCAGCCCGTCGCCACCCGCTGCGGCGGCCACGGCTTCCGCGTCCACCTCGTTCGTCAGGATCGACACGAGCCTGCGACCACTCGTCAGCTCCTCGACGCCGAACACGACGGCGCCGCGGGCAATCACGGTCGGCGCGCCGTTGTCAGGAAAGTCAGCAGTCAGAACGATGTTCACCCGGTCCCCCATCGCGAGACCCGATGCCGGGTAGGCACCCGGTTCGAGCGAGAGACCGACCACGCCGTCACCGTCGTCGATCGCAGCCGGCCCGGCGATGAGCGAAGGTGTGAGGAGCGTGCCCTTCCCGAGATCGACCCGAGCGACGCGACCCACCACCCGGCCGAGCTGCGAGCCGTCCATCCGATTGACGGGCCCGTCGCTGGCGACGTACACGACCTTCACGTCACCCGATTCGATCGTGTCGCCACGCTCGATGGTGGTGGCCGCAGCGAGGGCCGGCACCTTGGCGACCGAGCTCAGATGCCACAGCACGGCACCGAGCGCGAACACCACGGTTACGAGCACCCCGACGGCAAGCTCGGGCACACGCACCCGCCGACCGGGCGGGCGGACTTCTACCTGCGAAGGCCGGCCGGGTTGCCGTGCCGATGCCGATGCACGAGGCGGCGTCCGCGTCGCAACCACTGCTACCGGACCCCCCGCGTGCCGATCGCCTGGATCTCCCCGACAACGACGTCGAGCGACTGGGTGCGGCTGATCGCCGGGAGCGTCCCGCCGGCCGAGACGTTCGACGTCCACGAGACCTCGAACGTGACCGTTGCCTCGACGACGAACCTGCCCTCCGGGCGGCCTGCCGACGAGCCGCGATAGGTGTGCGTACACGTGCTCGCGTCCTCCGGTGCTCCGGACCGCCACTCCGTGCCCGGTCCTCGGCAGGTCACCGTTCGACCGTCACCCATCGTCCAGGTCACCGTCACCGGGGTCGCTCGTACCGTCGCCCACACCCGTCCTGCACGGGCCGTTGCCTCGTAGGGCCGCCACCAGTTGGGGTCGACCCAGAGCCATGTCGGCACCTGGACGTAGAGGCGGCCATCTGCGGACGGGCTCGTGTGGACGGGCGGCGGCTCGATGCTCACCGACGCGAGCGCGTCCACCGCGACTTGCGACGGATCGACGAGTCCACCTTCCGGGATCAGGTAGCGGCCGCCGACTGCGATCGCTCCCTGTGGTGGGCACACGTACTGGAGCCACCGTCCGGTCTCGGAGTACAGCCGGGTGCGCTCCTCGTAGATCGCGTACTTCACGTCGTCGTCGACGAGCACGATCCACTCGCACTGGCGGCTGCCGGACGTCTGATCACCGGATCCGGCTTGGGACGCGCCGTCCGCCGCAACCGCCGTCGGATCACCGTCCGGGTTCACGTACGCGCCGCCGCTACCGCCGGGTCTCTCCTCGGCACCAGCGGGGGAAGCGGCCACGAACAGCACAGCCGCACCCAGCAGCGCGACCGTCACGAGGCGCGGGCGCATCCGGCGACTCCCTCCCACCGTTGGACGAGCTGGGTCGAAGACACCTTCCAGGAGCCGTCGACCCGGACGAGCTCGCCACGGACGTTGTGCGTCGCGACGGTGTCGTCGACGACCTCGCCGGTGTCGCGCCGGACGATCACGCCAACCGCCACCACGCACGCCAGGACCACCGCGGGGTAGCCCGCGCTCACGACCACCCAGACACGCAGGATACCCCTCGGACTGCCCGCAGGCCGGAACGCGAGTCCCTGCTCGAGGTTGGCTCGCGTCTCGGCGACCACTCGCTCGAGTTGGTCTCCGGTGGCGAAGTCCCGCAGCCCCGGATCATCAGGATTCGGGACGTCACGGTTCGCCGCGAGCCGCGCTTCCCAGAATCCGAGGTATCGGCTCACGATCTCCCTCTCCGGGCTTGACTCTGGCGGCGCGGCTGCGCGCTCGGGGATGGGGGAAGAGCCGGGGGAGGTCGCGGGGGAAGTCGGGCGTCTCGACACCGTGGCGAGCGTCGGTCGGTTGCGGCCCCGCTCGAGCGTTGACGTCGAGGGTCTTCCGTTGTCGCAGGACGCAGCAGCGACGGCGAGGCTCATGACAACCAGGACGCGGAAAGCGCTCACGCACCAGCAGCCGGCGGGCGCAGTCGTCGAGTCGGTTTCGTACACGGTTCCGAAGGACTCGCCGGTCACGGCACCGTGACGATCAGCCCGCGAGCGGGAGCTCGCGAAGTCGGGCTTCAGCGCGCCACCGGCGGTGCAGGAGCACCTTGGTGGAGATGCGCTGCTCCGCGGCGAGGTCGGTGATCGACTCGCCGCCAACGCGGCTGCGGATGATCGTCTCGAGCACGATGCCGGGCAACCCGCGCTGCTCGCCGGCGGCGACGAGCTCGCGGACGAAGGCATCACGAACGACGTGATCCTCGGCCGACGGCTCGAACGTCACGCGGGGTGCCGCTAAGACGCACCGGGTCTCCGTGTCGTGGATCCGGAGGTAGCGCTTGCGGATGTCGAGCAACACGTTGCCCGACACCGATCCCGGCCGGTGGGCCGGGTAGGTGCGAATGCGTTCCCAGGCGAGGCTCACCATCTCGTCGACTGCGTCGGCGTCGCGGCCGACGCGGCGAGCGAGATTGGTCAGCCCACCGAGCAACGCTTGGAGCAGTGTCCGAGCGGCGAGCTCTTCGGTTGAGGCCATCGCCGCCAGTGCTCTACGGATGACGGGGCCTTGCAGGGGGCAGTGACCGAGCTCGAGTACGTCGTCGAGATGATCGGCGGGTCCGAACACGGGATGCGTTGCGGACCAGCGCATCACCGCTCGCCGGGCGGCCGGGGTGTCGGCGAGCGCTGACCATTCCTGGTTGAGGGATTGCAGGATCGATGCCATCGAGGACCTCCTGGTGTCGTGTGGCACCAGGAGCGTCCGCGTCTCACATCCCGCTGGACCTCCCGCTGGAGGTCCCGTTCGATGGATTTCTGGATCACGTTCGGGCGGATCTTGATGGCGACGTCCCGCTGGACATCCCGTTCGACATCACGTTCACCGCCTCGACCGAAGTCGCCGCGCGCAATGGCCGCGTTCAGGGGCCTACGGCGGCATGGAACACGATCGAACCTTGAAGCTCACCCCGGTCGATCACCCCGACGCGCGTGTGCGCCGCATCGGGTTCGACCTCACCGACCCCTACGTCGAGCAATGCTGGTCCGCGGTCATCGGACCGAGCTCGACCCTGCTGCTGCGGCGGCTGCCCACCCTGTGGGTCAACCAG
>BTUT01000279.1:507-4812 GCA_045862935.1 Acidimicrobiia bacterium | reverse complement strand
GTCGACGTCGATCCCGACTCCGAGATCGCGCAGGACGAGGTCTTCGGTCCCGTGCTCGCGGTGATCAAGTACACCGACGACGACGATGCGGTGCGCATCGCCAACCACTCGCGCTACGGCCTGTCCGGCGCCGTCACCGGCGCGAGCCTCGACCGCGCGCTCGGTGTGGCCTCGCGGATCCGCACGGGCACGGTGTCGGTGAACGGAGGAGCGTGGTTCGGTCCCGACTCGCCCTTCGGCGGCTACAAGCAGAGCGGCATCGGGCGCGAGCACGGTGTGGCCGGGTTCGAGGAGTACCTCGAGACGAAGACCGTCGGCCTGCCCGCGGGCTGAGCGGGCCGGGGGGCGGGCTCGAACCGAGCCGTGCCCCCTCGCCCCGATCCGGGGCCGATTCAAGCGCGGACCGCGGATCTGCCGATGCATCCGAGGTGACGAGGGTGCTCTCCCGGGACCGGGTCGAAGCCCGGTTCGGCGCCATGGATCGCGCAGTGCGGGTGGTGGTGCTGGGGGGGTCACCTCGGCTCGACGAACGGGCCCGGCACCTCATCGAGGTGCTCGAGCGCAAGTGGAGCCGGTACCGCGCCGGGAGCGAGTTGTCGCGGGTGAACGAGTCGGGCCCCCGCGCGGTGGTGGTGTCGCCCGACACCTACGGTCTCGTCTCGCGGGCCGTCGGGGCCTGGCGTGCGACCGGCGGACGCTTCGATCCGACGGTCCGGGTGGGCCCCGCGCCGGCTCCGGCGGGACCGAGTCCCGGGTGCGCCCACGTCGAGCTCGACCCGCGGCACACGACGGTGCGGCTGCTCGCCGGCGTGCACCTCGACACGGGGGGCATCGCCAGGGGCTTCGCCGCGGACCTCGCGGTGGTCGACCTCGTCCGGAGCGGTGCGAGCGGCGCGCTGGTGAGCATCGGCACCGACGTGCGCGTCGCGGGTGATCCGCCCCGTCCCGACGGCTGGTACGTCGATCTGGACGACCCCCGGCGGCCCGGGACGCTCGGACGTCTCCGGATCGCCCAGGGCGCGATCAGCACCTACTCGTCGCGTGCGCCGTCGCGCTCGGCACGGGACGCGGCGATCGGGGTGGCGCCCCTGGTCGATCCGGCCACCGGTGCGGTCGCCCGGACGGGGATCGTGGCGGCGACCGTGGTCGCCGGTGAGGCCTGGTGGGCCCAGGCCATCGCCAAGGCGGCGTGCGTCGCCGGGCCCGACGCCGGGATCAGGGTCATGGCGGAGCTGGGCGTGACCGGCTTCGTGGTGCTCGACGACGGCGGCATCCGCGAGGCCCCGGGTCTCGGCGCGTTCTGCTGACCTCCTCGTTTGGTCGCATTGCGGGGCCATGGGCCCCGAATGCGTCCAAAACGGTGGGGTGCAGTGACCTCGTGGCCGACGAGCTCGACGCGAATGCAACGGCGGGGACGGCGGGGACGGCGGGGACGGCGGGGATGGCGGGCTGGGAGGGGTTCACCTACCTCCCGGCGTTCGACAGCCCGGCGGCCGAGCGCCGGCACCGCAAGGCGCGATTGGCGGCGGGCTTCCGGCTGTTCGGTCGGTTCGGCTTCGACGAGGGAGTGGCCGGGCACATCACGATGCGCGATCCGGAGCACCTCGACCACTTCTGGGTGAACCCGTTCGGGATGGCGTTCTCGCACATCCGGGTCTCCGACCTCATCCTCGTGAGCTCCCAGGGTGAGGTGGTGGAAGGCGACGGACTCCTCAACGGCGCCGCCTTCGCCATCCACTCGCAGGTGCACGCGGCGCGCCCCGATGTGATCGCGGCCGCGCATTCGCACTCGATCCACGGGAAGTCGTGGTCGGCGCTCGGGCGACTCCTCGATCCGCTCACCCAGGACGCGTGCGCGTTCTACGGGGACCACGCGCTGTTCGACGACTACACGGGTGTCGTCCTCGATCCCGAGGAGGGCAAGCGCATCGCACACGCGCTCGGTGACCGCAAGGCGGTGATCCTGCGCAACCACGGGCTGCTCACCGTCGGGCACTCGGTCGACGAGGCGGTGTGGTGGTTCATCACGATGGAGCGCACCTGCCAGGCGCAGCTGCTCGCGGAGGCCGCGGGCCCGACCGTGTCCATCGACCCCGCCCACGCCGAGCTCACCGCGACGCAAGTGGGGTCCCACGTCGCGGGCTACTTCGCGTTCCAGCCGCTCTACGCCAAGATCACCCGGGAGCAGCCGGACCTCTTCGGCTGAGACGGCGCTCGGCTCGCGCGTCGCTCGCCGGCCGGAGGGAGCCGAGCGCGGGTGCCCGGTCCGCGTCAGCGCGGGGCGGACGCGTCGGCGTAGGCCTTCGTGTTCGCGAGAAACGCCTCGGGGTCGGAGAACTTGTGCGTGGTGATCGCCGCGAACGACTCCGGCACGTAGACCTCGAAGCGGTTCTCGGTGATGGCGCGCAGCACCGGCTCGACCATCGCCGCCGGGGGCAGTGCCTCGACGGCCTCGGTCATCGCGGGGTCGTTGTCGGGGAGGTGGAACAGCTCGGTGTCGATCACGGCCGGGTTGACCACGTGCACGCCCACCGCGGTGTCGCGCAGGTCGACGGCCATCGACTCCGACCATGCCGTGAGCGCGGCCTTGCTCGCGGAGTACGCGGCTTCGCCGGGTGGTCCGAGGCGGGCGGCGATCGACGAGATGTTCACCACGTGCCCGCCCCGCGCGACGAGGCCGGGGAGCAGGGCGAGGGTGAGACGGACCGGAGCGAAGTAGTTGATCGCCATCACCGCCTCGACCACGTCGGGCGTGAGGTCCTGCACGCGGCGGCGCTTCGGGATGCCGGCGTTGTTCACGAGCACGTCGATGCCACCGAGGTCGGACTCGGCCCGACGCGCGAACGCCTCGATGCCGTCGAGGTCCGCGAGGTCGACGACCCACGAGCGCGACCCGGGGGTGTGCACCCGCAGGCGGTCGAGGACGGTGGCGAGCTGCTCGGTGCGCCGTCCGCAGATGCCGACCACCGCCCCCTGCGCCGCGAACCCCTCGGCGAGCGCCGCGCCGATGCCCGCCGATCCACCGGTCACGAGCACGCGCTTGGTGTCCGCCGACCAGGCCATGTCCGTCCCCCGTCCCTCGCCGCATCGATCCGCGATCGCACGATCCCGGGTGCGGCACCGCCCCGCCGTGAGCCGGCGGCGCTCGGTGTCCGCCGACGCTAGCGTGTGCGGCCGTGCCGCTCGAGCCCAGCCGGATCCTGCTCACCGACCGCGTGGCCATCGTCACGGGCGCGGCGGTCGGCATCGGCGAGGCCACCGCACTCGCGCTCGCGCGCTTCGGTGCGCACGTGGCCGTGTGCGACCGCGACGTCGCCAACCTCGCGGCGACCACCGAGGCGATCGAGGCCGAGGGGCGGCGCGCGATCAGCGCGGAGCTCGACGTGCGTGACGGTGACCGCGTGCGCGACTTCGTCCGCGCCGTGGGCGAGGAGCTCGGTCGCGTCGACGTGCTCGTGAACAATGCAGGGGGCGGGTTCCAGGCGCCGTTCCTGGACGTGAACGACAAGGGTCAGGACGCGCTGGTCCGTGAGAACTTCACGAGCGTGACGAGCTTCGTGCGCGCGACCGTTCCGCTGATGCCCGAGTCCGGCGGGTCGATCATCAACATCACCTCGATCGAGGCGCACCGCGCCGGTCCGAGCTACGCCGTGTACAGCGCGATGAAGTCGGCGGTGATGAGCCTCACGAAGAGCCTCGCCCTCGAGCTGGGTGACCGGCTCATCCGGGTGAACTGCATCGCACCCGACGTGATCCCCACCCCCGGCATCGGGTCGGTCCCGATCCACAGTCCCCTGCCGATCCAAGGTCACCCCGACGACATCGCCGCGGCGGCGATCTACCTCGCGAGCGATCTCGCGCGCTTCGTCACCGGCGCGACGATCCACGTCGACGGCGGCAACCTGGCCGCGGCGGGCTGGCACCGCTCCGGTGACGGCTCCTGGGTGGGCTGAGCGACGCGGGCGAAGCCCGAGGAGGAGATCTCGAATGGAGTACGGCATCGCGCTCGGTGCGGCGAACTCGAAGTACTTCCTCGACGTCGCGCTCGCGGCCGAGCGGCTCGGCTACGAGTCCGTCTGGCTCCCCGAGCACCTGATGTTCACCACGAGGATGAGCCGATCACCGCATCCCGGCGAGACGCACCCGCCGGTGCCGCCGAACACCCCGATCTTCGACGCGTTCGCGTACCTGTCGTTCGTCGCCGCGAGGACCGAGCACGTGCGGCTGGGCACGCACGTCTACAACATCGGACTGCGCCATCCGTTCGTGACCGCCCGCGGCGTGCAGACGCTCGACATCCTGAGC
>BTUT01000279.1:0-497 GCA_045862935.1 Acidimicrobiia bacterium | reverse complement strand
AGTTCGGGATCGGGGCGTCGTGGCTCGAGGAGGAGTGGGTCGCCACCGAGCTCGACTTCGCGACCCGCGGTCGCCGGGTCGACGAGGCGATCGACGTGTGCAAGCGTCTCTGGACCGAGGACGAGGTGACCCATCACGGGGAGTTCTTCTCGTTCGACGGCGCGGTGTTCGTACCGAAGTGCGCGCAGCGGCCGTGGCCCCCGATCCTCGTCGGCGGTGAGAGCGAGCCCGCGCTGCGACGGGCCGCCCGCCTCGGCGACGGCTGGATCGGGATGAGCAACGACTTCGAGCGCGCGGGCCTGCTCATCGCTCGGCTGCACGCGCTGCTCGAGGCCGAGGGGCGTGACGCCGCGGGCTTCCAGTTCTGCCTCGGGGGTCGGGTCGCATCGCTCGACGACGCGCGTCGCTGGGCCGACCTCGGCGTGACCCGCATGGTCTTCTCACCGTGGGCGCGGCCCCGTGACGCGATCGACGGGATGAGCCGCTTCGCCGAGATG
>BTUT01000278.1:0-4849 GCA_045862935.1 Acidimicrobiia bacterium | reverse complement strand
GGCCGTCGACCTCAAGGGCGTGATGCTCGGTACGAAGCACGGCATCCGGGCGATGCTGCCCACGGGTGGCGGGGTGATCCTCAACTGGTCGTCGATCGGCGGCATGAACGGCTCGCGCCTGCCCACGAGCGTCTACTCCGCGGCCAAGGCCGGCGTGATCTCGTTCACGAAGGCCGCGGCCATCGAGTACGGCGAACAGGGGATCCGCGCGAACGCGATCTGCCCGGGCTTCATCGAGACCGAGATGTCGGGGGGCAAGGGCGCGGCCGAGCGGTTCCCCGCGCTCGTGCAGGGTTCGTGCCTCAAGCGCGGCGGCCAGCCCGAGGAGGTGGCCGAGCTCGCATCGTTCCTCACGTCCGACCGCGCGGCCTACATCACCGGTGCGGTCATCCCCATCGACGGCGGCAGCACCTGCCTGCTGCCGAGCTGAACGGAGCCCCTCATGACGACGGCGACCGAGGTGTACTACGACCCGTACGACGTGGCGATCAACGCCGACCCGTACCCCACGTTCCGTCGCCTGCGCGACGAAGCCCCCGTCTACTACAACGAGCAGTACGACTTCTGGGCGCTCTCACGCCACGCCGACGTCGAGAAGGGCCTCGTCGACTGGCGCACCTTCTCGAACTGCCGCAGCGACATCCTCGAGATCATCCAGTCGGGTCTGCCGTTGCCGCCCGGGGTCGTGCTGTTCGAGGACCCGCCGCTGCACACCATGCACCGCGGTCTGCTGTCCCGGGTCTTCACACCGCGGCGGATGGCCGAGCTCGAGGGCCAGGTGCGCGAGTACTGCGTGCGCTGCCTCGACCCGCTCGTCGGGTCCGACGGGTTCGACGTGATCGCCGAGCTCTCCGCGATGATGCCGATGCGGGTCATCGGGATGCTGCTCGGGATCCCCGAGTCGGACCAGGAGGCGGTGCGCGACCGCTCCGACGCGTTCCTGCGCACCGACGCGGGCAAGCCCATGGCGGTGAAGCAGGAGGCGATCGCGGATGGCTCGATGTTCGCCGAGTACATCGAGTGGCGCGCGTCCAACCCCTCCGATGACCTCATGACGGCCCTGCTCAACGCGGAGTTCGAGGACGAGACCGGTGCGCGCCGCACGCTCACCCGTCCCGAGGTGCTCACGTACACGCAGGTGCTCGCGGGCGCGGGCAACGAGACCACCGGTCGCTTGATCGGCTGGCTCGTGAAGGTCCTCGCCGAGCACCCCGATCAGCGTCGTGAGCTCGTCGAGGACCGGTCCCTGGTTCCCGCCGCGATCGACGAGACGCTGCGCTTCGAGCCCACCGGGCCTCACATCGCGCGCTACGTCGCCTGCGACGTCGAGTACTACGGCACGACGATCCCCGAGGGGAGCGCGGCGCTGTTGCTCGTGGGCGCGGCCAACCGCGACGAGCGGCGGTTCGAGGAGCCCGATCGGTTCGACATCCACCGCGCCGATCTCCAGCACCTCACGTTCGGCTTCGGCATCCACTACTGCCTCGGCGCCAACCTCGCCCGGCTCGAGGGGCGGGTCGCGCTCGACGAGCTGCTGAACCGGTTCCCCGAGTGGGACGTCGACTACGACAACCTCGCGCTCGCGCCCACGTCGACCGTCCGCGGCTGGGACCGCCTGCCCATCGTCCTCCCCTGAGGAGCTGCGCATCGCCTCAGGTGGAGTGGGCGTCCTCGTAGCGGTCGAGGAGGTCCTCGACCAGCGCGCGCGCGGCGTCGTGGCCGAGGGTGAGCCCGAACGCGTCCTCCATCACCAGCACCTGACCGAGGCTGCCGACGAGCATGAGGAACGCCTCGGGGGTCAGCCGGGCGGTGATCCCGTACCGGTCGAGCACCGGGGTGAGCGCGTCGAGCTGGCGCTGGCGGAACGCGCGGGCCACCTCGGCGATCTCGGCCCGCAACGTCTTGCGGTGGTTGGCGAGCGCGACCACCTCGGTGATGAAGGTGCGACCGGCGGGGTCGGTGTGCAGCGCCCACAGGGCGCGCAGCGGCTGGGGCGAGGCGAGGGCCACCGCTTGGCGCTCGACGGCCTGCTGTGCGCCCCGGCGGACGAGCGCGACGAACAGGTCGTCCATCGTGCGGAAGTAGTAGTGGACGAGCTGGGGTTTCAGCCCGGCCCGGGCGGCCACCCGGCGCGACGACACGGCCGCGTAGCCCTCCTCGACCATCAGCGCCTGGGCTGCGTCGAGCAGCGCCACGCGGGTCGCAGAGTCCTCGGCACCGATGCGGCGGGGGGAGGCCATACCGGTGGGGAGGCTATGGCGCGGTCGCCCCCATCCCGCGCGGTTGGCCATCTCCGTTCGACTCGACGACGCGCGGTTGATCGTGCTCGGCCTCCGCTGAGGCCGGGTTTCGCGTCCACGGGGCGTCCGGCCGCGCTCCACGAACGAAGCGGTCAGGCGCGGCCGAGGATGCGGTCGACGGAGATCTCGATGGCCACTCGGTCGACGCGTTCGCCCGGTTCGCGGTAGCGCGCGGCGTACTTCGCGACGGCGGTGGCCACGTCGGCCGGGTCGGCTGTGACCCGGGCGATGCCCTCGAGCGTGAGCCAGCGCCCACCGTCCACCTGGCCGTCGGCGGCGCGCCCACCCCGCGCGGCGTTGCGGGCCTTCACCGAGCCGCCGAACGTGATCACACGCACCAGCCGCTCCTCGGGCGAGTACGTGAACCCGACCGCGACCACGTGCGGGCTGCCGTCGGCCCGCAGGGTGGTCAGCGTCGCCAGGTGCCCCTCGGTGAGGAAGTCCATCACCGCGTCACCAGGCGCGCTCGGGTCGATCACCGGACGCACGCTAGCCATCCCGAGAGCACCGGATGCCGTACGTCGAGCCCGCGCGCAGAATGGCGCATGCTGCGGGTGACCGACGACCACCGCCGCGCCCGGATCGGGCGGCGGCACGGGCTGCACCCCGACCATCGGTACGACACCGTGGTCGCCGCCACCGAGGCCATGACCGCGTTGCCTGCCACGGAGCCGGCGACCCCGTACCTGTCGTTGCTCGCCCGGGTGCGCGCGCTCACGGTCGGCGACATCGACCGTGCGCTGTACGACGAGCGCTCGCTCGTCAAGGTCATGGCCATGCGCCGGACGCTGTTCGTCGTGAGCCGTGCGCTGCTCCCGGCGGTGGTCGGTGGTGCCGGAAGGCGGGTCGCCGAGGCCGAGCGACGCCGGCTCGCCAGGGAGGTCGGCGAGCGCGGAGCCGGTGACGGTGCCCGGTGGATCGCGACCGCGTCGCGGGAGGTCGTCGACGCCCTGACCGGGTCAGAGCTGTCGGCTCGGTCGCTGCGTGACGCATTGCCGCACCTCGGCGGGACGTTCACGACCGCGGCGGGGACGAGGTGGTCTGCCGAGGTTCCGACGATGTCGCGTCTCCTCACGATCCTCGCCGCCGACGGCGTGGTCGTCCGGGCGCACAACGCCGGGCACTGGCGCGTCTCGCGGACGCGGTGGACGTCCACCTCGAGCTGGCTCGGGGAGGAGCTGGCACCCGCCTCGTCCGAGGCGGGCTACGCCGAGGTCGTCCGCCACTGGCTCTGGACGTTCGGCCCGGGAACGGAGGCCGACCTCGTATGGTGGCTCGGGTCGACGAAGGGCGCCGTCCGCACGGCCCTGGCCGACGTCGACGCCGTGCCCGTCCTCCTCGACGACGGATCGACCGGATGGGTGCTGCCCGACGACACCGCGGACCTGGAGGTGGGGCCGCCGATCGAGCCGTGGGTCGCGCTCGCGCCGATCCTCGACCCGACCACCATGGGCTGGCGGGCGCGGGCGTTCTACCTGGCCCCGGCGCACGTGCCGCACCTCTTCGACACCGCGGGCAACGGCGGCACGACCATCTGGGTGAACGGACGGGTCGTCGGCTGCTGGATCCAGGACGACGCCGAGCGTGTGCGGCCCGTCCTCCTGGAGCGGATCACTCGGGACGCGCGGCGCCTGCTCGCCATCGAGGTCGCCCGCCTCGACGAGCTCCTGGGCGGCGAGCACGTCACCAACGTGTTCGGCTCCCGGCAGAGGAAGCAGCAACGCCTCGGTCCGTGAGCCCGCTTGCCCGGACTCGTGCGCAACCTGCTCGCGGGGTTCGAGGCGTTCCTTCTGGTCGGGCTGCCGGGACTTGAACCCGGGACCTCTTCGTCCCGAACGCTAATCGGCCGTCCGTCGGCGTACACCCTCGTTCGCCACTGTGCCTCTGACCTGGGCAAACGTGCATCGTCGTACAAGGCCGTTCACCCGTGTTCGGCACCGCCCGCGGGATGCCCGCGGGATGTCCGCGGGATGGACGCGGGATGGAACCCGAGCCGATCGGCTCACGACGCGCCGCGGCGTCGAGCCGTCTCGCTCACCACTGACGACTCGGCTTCCCCAATCCGGGCTTCCCGGTGTCAGCCGAAGGCAACGGCTCGCCGAGGATCACCTCGGACTTGTGGCCCGCGCAGAGACCACCGAGGTACGCGTCGGCCACCTCACGGGTCGTCTTGCAGCGCTTGCACGTGAAGGTCGTGGATGGAGGCCAGACGAGCCTCTGATGCTTGACGTCCGCGTAGGTGATGCCGTCCCACCCGCGGCCACCGTCGCCGTGCGTCGCCCAGAGCTCAGCGAGTCTCGCCGGGCACCGTGGGCAGCGGACGAGCACGATGGGAGCGCCCTCGGGGCGCGACGCCGCCAACACGACCCCGAGCTTGTCCCGAGCCTTCTTGCGCGCCATGCGGCCGCCATGGTACCCTCACGGGACCAAGTCAGATCGGGCGCACGACCCAGGCCCGGGAGCGAAGGCACGCAGCCAGAGGCGGTGCATGTCGGGGGGAACCGGGGTGGGGGGCCGCGGGCGACCCGCTCCCCCACCCCCGCCGGGGC
>BTUT01000277.1:0-4864 GCA_045862935.1 Acidimicrobiia bacterium | reverse complement strand
GGATGGCAGACGGTGTACGAGGCGATCGAGCTCGCGGTGGGCACCGGCACCGTCGACCCCGATCCCGCGTCGCGGTCGCGCGACGCGGCCACGCAGCGGAGCACGATCGAGGGCGGGACCCCGCAGACGGTGCACCCCTCGACGCCCCTCGGGGAAGCCGGCTTCTCCGACGACACCGCGCCCCGCGACGCGCTGGTGGCGGTTCCGCTCCCGCCGGGAGTGGAACCGGAGTCGACCGGGGCGATCGAGGCCGCGGGTGGCTGGTGGGTCGTCGGCGACACGTTGCCCGAGGCGCGGGCGCGGGCGGGGAAGGTGCAGGGCCGGCGGACCACCGTCACGGAGGGGACGCCGATCGCGTGGCCGGACGTCGACGCGGGCGTCGAGCCCGGAGGCGTGTCCAGCGGGGTGCCCGGAGCAGCGGCCGACGGCACGCCCGACGCCGAGCCCGCCGGCAACGGTGCGCGAGCGGTGCGTCTCGCCACGGGATGGGTGGAGCCCGCGTACCTCGAGCCCGACGCGTCGTGGTGCGAGCCCGGCGGTGAGCCGGCGTCACCCCTCGCGAACGGCGGTGCGTTCGGAGGGAAGCGAGCCTCGCTCGCGCCGATCGCGGCGCGCGAGCTCGCGGACCGATTCGGGCGCACCGTCCGGGTGGTGTACGCGCGTGAGGACTGCGTGCGGCTCGGCCCGAAGCGTCCGCCGATCGCGGCGGTGGCGTGGTACGACGCCGACGGCGAGGTGCTCCACATCCGCGGGCGCGTCGCGAACGGTGCATGGCGGGCGGCCCAGACCTGGCCGAGCGCCTACCGGCTCGCGATCGACGCGCGCTGGGACGGAGCGCCCGTCCTCGGTCCGCCGATCGGCGACGCTCGCGCGATGGGCCTCGCCGAGCAGACCGCGCTCGTCGAGGGCGCGCTCGACGCGGCCGGTGTCGATCGCGGTGCCCTGGTCGGCACCGCCCGCGCGGCGGCCGTGCTCCTCGACGTCCTCGCGCCCGCCCCCACCGGCGACGCCCTCGCCGGGGCGCGGGTCCACGTCGATCCGGCGTCGGGAGCGGTCACCCGCGTCGAGGTCCGGGTCGCGGCCGGCGACCCGCTCGACGCCGTCGTGCTCCGGTCGTACTGCATCGGCGCCGCGCACATGGCGCTCGGCTGGGTGTGCACCGAGGGCCTGGCCGTGGACCCGGTGACGGGCGAGGTGCTCGACCTCACGATCCGCTCGTTCGGGATCGTCCGTCCTGCCCGCACACCGCCGATCGACGTGACGATCGTCGACGACCCGGGCCCCGCGCAGCCCGCGGCGTCGGACGCGGTGTTCGCCGCGGTCGCGGCCGCCACCTGGAACGCGCTGGCGCGCGCCGAGGGCTCGCGCCCCGAGGTGTGGCCCGCCGCGACCGCCCGCGCCGCCCGGCTGCTCCGCCGCGCCTAGGCAAGACCTGGGTCACGAGGGCCCGGGTGTTACGGTGCTGGTCGTGGCCGGAGGGATCGTGATCGCCGTCGTGATGATCCTCGTGGTCCCGATCGCGGTGATGCTCGGTGGCGCGATCTGGAGCGGGCTCATCGGCTGGCTCTCGAGCGCCGATGCCGATGCCGGTGCCGACGACCGCGCTACTGCGGGCTGAGGCGGTTCTGGCCGAAGCGGTAGCCCACCGAGCGCACGGTCTGGATCAGGCCCGCGTGCTCCTCGCCGAGCTTCGCGCGGAGTCGCCGCACGTGGACGTCCACCGTGCGCGCACCGCCGTAGTACTCGTAGCCCCACACCCGTGAGAGCAGCTGCTCGCGAGTGAACACCTTGCCCGGGTGGGTGGCGAAGAACTTCAGCAGCCCGTACTCCATGTACGTGAGGTCGAGCGGCCGGTGCGACAGGGCGGCCTGGTAGGTCTCGAGGTTCAGCACGAGGTCGCCGTACTCCACGATCTCCGCGGTCGAGCCCTGGCCGGTCCGCCACAGCAGGTGGCGCAGCCGAGCCTCGAGCTCGGCGGGGTGGAAGGGCGACAGGCAGAAGTCGTCGAACAGGTCCTCGCGGTGCTCGAGCTCGCCGAGGTGCGTGCCGCTGACCAGGAGGAGCACCGGTGTGAACGCGGTGTCGCGCTTGCGCAGCGACCGGCAGATCACGAACGCACCCTCGGGGTCCTCGTCGGCCACCACCACGGCGCCCGCCCAGCCGTCGGGCGGCTCGTGCTGGGTGGCGATCGACGCGTTGGCGATCGCCTTCCACGTGTGCCCACCGAGGTCGAGGGTCTGCGCGAGCAGGGGCGGCGGGGGATCGGGGAAGACGAGGAGCGGGGCGATGGTCATGACGACGCCTCAGAGCGACCCGAGGTACCGGTCGAGCTCCCAGGGCGTGACCTGCGCCTTGTATGCCGCCCACTCGTCGCGCTTGTTGCGGATGAAGTACTCGAAGACGTGCTCCCCGAGCGCCTCGGCGACCAGGTCGGACGCCTCCATCGCGTTGATCGCCTCCGCGAGCGACGTGGGCACCTGGCCGATGCCCTCGACCGCGCGCTCGTCGGGGGTCATCTCGTAGATGTTGTTGGTGGCCTCGGGCGGGAGCTCGTAGCCCTCCTCGATGCCCCTCAGGCCGGCGGCGAGCATCACCGAGAACGCGAGGTACGGATTGCACGCGGGGTCGGGCGAGCGGAACTCGATGCGCGTCGAGCTCTCCTTGCCCCGCTTGGGCAGCGGCACGCGAACGAGCGCCGACCGGTTGTTGCGGGCCCAGCACACGTAGACCGGCGCCTCGTACCCGACGATGAGCCGCTTGTAGGAGTTCACCGTCTGGTTCGTGACCGCGGTGATCTCGCGCGCGTGGCGCAGCAGCCCGGCGATGAAGTGCTTGCCCACCTTCGACAGGCCGTGGGGGTCGCCGGGGTCGTGGAACGCGTTCACGTCACCCTCGAACAGCGAGAGGTGCGTGTGCATCCCCGAGCCGTTCATCCCGGCGATGGGCTTGGGCATGAACGTCGCGTACACGCCGAGGTCCCGTGCGACCTCCTTCACCACGATGCGGAAGGTCATCACGTTGTCGGCCATCGTGAGCGCGTCGGTGTAGCGCAGGTCGATCTCGTGCTGGCTCGGCGCGATCTCGTGGTGGCTGTACTCGCAGGGGATGCCCATCGCCTCGAGCGTGAGGATCGTCTGGCGGCGCAGGCTGCTCGCCATGTCCATCTCGGTGAGGTCGAAGTAGCCGGCACGGTCGAGCGGCTCGGGGGTCTCGGCCGAGCGGAAGTAGAAGAACTCCATCTCGGGGCCCGCGTAGAACGTGAAGCCCTTCTCCCTCGCCCGCTCGAGGTTGCGGCGCAGGACCGTGCGGGGGTCGCCGGCGAACGGCTCGCCCGAGAGGTGGTGGATGTCGCAGAACATCCGCGCGACGGGAGCGTCGTCACCGCGCCACGGCAGGATCTCGAACGTGTTCGGGTCGGGCACCGCGAGCATGTCCGACTCCTGGACCCGGCTGTAGCCCTCGATGGCCGACCCGTCGAAGGTCATGCCCTCCTCGAGTGCGTTCTCGAGCTCGGCCGGCGTGATCGCGAAGCTCTTGAGCTGACCCAGGACGTCGGTGAACCACATGCGCACGAACCGCACGCCTCGTTCTTCGACCGTCCGCAGCACGTAGTCCAGCTGCTGCTGCATGCGATCAGTGTGACAGGTCCGCCAGGGTCGGCCGAGGGTCGCGCCCGGCGCCGGGGGGCAGTTCACACTCCGTTCACATCGGGGCAACAGGTGAGAAACCCCGTGCCGGGAGGCTGCCGAGCGAGCAAGAACGGGCAGGGCGTGCCCGGAGCACCCGGTCGACGGAGCCCGGGGCTTCGGCACGCGCCCGACGACCTGCATAGGCTCCGCCGATCCGTGGCGGACGACGCGAAAGGACGACCCACGTGGAGAGCCGGACCCCCGACGACGTACTGAAGCTGGTCAAGGACGAAGGTTGCGAGTTCGTGGACCTCCGCTTCTCCGACCTGCCCGGCATCATGCAGCACGTCACGATCCCCGCGCACGTCCTCAGCGAGGACCACTTCACCGAGGGTCACGGCTTCGACGGCTCGTCGGTGCGCGGCTTCCAGGAGATCCAGGAGTCCGACATGGTCCTGATCTCCGACCCGAACACCGCGTACCTCGATCCGTTCATGAAGCACAAGACCGCAGTGATCCACTGCTTCGTCGGCGACCCGGTCACGGGCGAGAGCTACACCCGTGACCCTCGGTACGTGGCCCAGAAGGCCGAGGGGTACCTCAAGTCGACCGGCATCGCCGACACTGCGTACTTCGGGCCCGAGGCCGAGTTCTTCGTGTTCGACGACGTGCGCTTCGAGACCCGCGGGAACTACGCGTTCTACGCGGTGAACTCCACCGAGGGCGAGTGGAACACCGGGGCCGACGAGGGTCCGAACCTCGGTTACAAGCCCCGCACGAAGCAGGGCTACTTCCCGGTCCCGCCGATGGACCACTACCAGGATCTCCGTGGCGACATGGTCCTCGCGCTGCACCACGTCGGCATCGAGACCGAGCTGCACCACCACGAGGTCGCGTCGGGCGGTCAGGGCGAGATCGGCATGCGGTTCGACACCCTCCTGCGTCAAGCCGACCGGCTCATGACGTTCAAGTACGTGCTGAAGAACGTCGCTTGGCAGGCGGGCAAGTCGCTCACCTTCATGCCGAAGCCGATCTTCCAGGACAACGGCTCGGGCATGCACACCCACCAGTCGCTCTGGAAGGGCGGCGAGCCGCTGTTCTTCGACGAGACGGGCTACGCCGGGCTCTCCGACATCGCCCGGTGGTACATCGGCGGGCTGCTCCACCACGCGCACGCGGTGATCGCGTTCACCAACCCGACGACGAACTCGTTCAAGCGACTCGTCCCGGGTTAC
>BTUT01000276.1:0-4876 GCA_045862935.1 Acidimicrobiia bacterium | reverse complement strand
CCTCTCGCGCGGCGCGGTGCGACCGGCGCTCGCGCCCGTGGTCGGGGAAGTGCGGGGGATGCCGCTCGAGACTACGCCGAGACTGCGACGGTCTCGCCGGTCGGGCGCTACGCGCGGAGCTGCGCGATGACGTCGGCCCAGCGCTGCGGATCCTGGCGCACGGGTACCGAGAAGGTGAGACGGTCGACGAGCCCACCGTAGCGGGCCTTCATCTTCGCCGCCACGTCCTCGGGCTCGGCGACGATCGCGAACGTGTCGAGGACGTCGTCGTCGACGATCTCCCCCATCTGCACCCACTCACCGCGCTTCGACAGGCGGTTCAGCTCGTGGTGGAGGTCGGCCCAACCGTGGAGCGCCAGGACCGGGAGGTACGCCGGCGTCGAGCCGTAGAACGCGATCTGCTGCTTCGTGGCCTGGGCCGATTCGGCCATCGCCTCCTCGCTCGACCCGGTGACGACGAAGAGCGGCCCGCTGATCTCGAAGTCGGATCGGGTGCGGCCCGACTGCTCGAAGCCGCGTTCGAGTGCCGGCACGGTGACGTCGCGCAGGTAGCGCTCCGTCGTGAACGCGTGGAGGATGACACCGTCGGCGACCTCACCCGCCACCTCGGTCATGCGCTCGCCCACCGCGGCCAGGAAGACGCGCGGCGGACCGAAGGGGTTCGGCCCCGGATCGAACATCGGGGTCATGAGGGTGTGGCGGTAGAACTCCCCGCGGAACGACAGGGGCTCACCGGAGTTCCAGCACGCCCAGATCGCCCGGAGGGCGAGGATCAGCTCACGCATCCGGGCGGCCGGGTGCGACCCCGGCATCGCGAAGCGCTTCTCGCTGTGGGGCTTGATCTGGCTGCCGAGGCCGAGGAGGAACCGACCCTGCGAGTAGGCCTGGAGGTCGTGACCGAGGTTCGCGAGCGTCATCGGGTTGCGCGCGAACGCCACCGCGATCGAGGTGCCGATCTGCACCCGCTCGGTGTGCTCCGCCGCGACCACCAGCGGGAGGAAGGGGTCGTGACGGATCTCGGCGCTGAGCACTCCGTCGTACCCCAGCTCCTCGAGCGAGCGCGCACCCCGAGCGGTCTCGGCGAGGTCGGGCTCCATCACGATCCCGTCGATCTTCATCGGGCGGAGCGTAGCCACGCGCCGATCCCGACGTCCGCGCCGGTGTCACACCCTCGCGGTACCCTCCGCCGCGTGGGTGTCTCGCTGCCGCCGTCGCTGTCGCCCAGCTCCATCGCCGCGTTCAAGCAGTGCCCGCTCGCGTTCCGGTTCGCCTACGTCGAACGGCTCCCGGAGCCACCCTCCGCCGCAGCGACCAAGGGCACGCTGGTGCACCGCGCGCTCGAGCGGCTCATGGCCCGCCCCCCCGCCGAGCGCACCGTGGAGCACGCGCTCGAGGATCTCGCCGCCGCGACGACCGAGATGGCCATCCACCCCGACTTCACCGAGCTCGTGCTCACGTCCGAGGAGTGGGACGAGTTCCACCGGAGCGCCGAGTCGCTCGTGCGCCGCTACTTCGAGCTCGAGGATCCCACCGCCGTGCACGCGATCGGCCTCGAGCTCCGGCTCGCGGCCACCCTCGGCGAAGGCGACTCCCGGGTGCAGGTCCGCGGGGTCATCGACCGGCTCGACCTCGGGCCCGACGGCGAGCTGGTCGTCACCGACTACAAGACCGGCTCGGTCCCGATGGAGCGCTTCGAGGCCAAGAGCCTCGCCGGAGTCCACATCTACGCGCTGCTGTGCGAGCACATGCTCGGTCGACGCCCCGCGCGGGTGCAGCTCTACTACCTCTCGAAGCCCGAGGCGATCATCGCGTCGCCGAACGACCAGTCGGTGAGCGGCGTCGCCCAGCGCGCCTGCGCGCTGTGGACCGCGATGCGGACCGCGTGCGCGCGCGACGACTTCCGACCGAACCCGGGGCGCCTCTGCGACTTCTGCACGTTCCGCCCCTACTGCCCGTCGTTCGGCGGTCACCCGGCGGACGCGGCCGAGCTGCGCGGCCCGGGCGCCGTCGTCGCCCCGCCGCTGCCCCTCGTGCCCGCCTCTCCGTAGCGCCGACCGCCCGACCCCGCCGGTAGCCTGCGCCCATGGGGCCGGACGCGCTCGCCGAGCCAGGGCCAGGGCCAGAGCCAGGGCCAGGGCCAGAGCCAGAGCCAGAGCCAGAGCCAGGGCCGACGCCGTTCGAGCCGGTCACCGCCGACACGCCCCTGGGCGGCGCCGACCGCTTCTTCTACGCGCTGTCGAGTGCCGCCGACCACGGCCTCTGCTGGCTCGCGATCGGGTCGGCACGCGCGGCCCGGCGGGGTGACCCCGCGATCGCGCTGAAGCTCGGCGCGCTGCTCAGCGCGGAGTCCCTCTTCACGAACGGCCTCGTGAAGCTGGCCTTCCGGCGGGTTCGCCCGCAGGAGCACTTCGTGCACGACGCGCCGCTCCCCTACGGCATGCGCCGACCGATCACGTCGTCGTTCCCCTCGGGCCACGCGACGTCCGCATTCATGTCCGCGGTCCTGCTGTCGAACCGGCGCAGTGCGCCCGCGTACTTCACGCTCGCGGGACTCGTCGCGTACAGCCGCGTGCACGTGAAGATGCACCACCTCCCCGACGTGCTCGGGGGCGCCGCGCTCGGCCTCGGCCTCGGCCTCCTCGCCCGCCGTCTCCTCCCACTCGATTGAGGCAACCATGTCGCGCTCGTTCGCCGTCACGTTCGACTACCGCTGACCCTTCGCCTATCACGGCCACTCGGCCGTGGTCGCCGCAGTTCGCGGCGGTGCCGGGTACGACGTGCGCTTCACCGCGTTCTCGCTCGACCAGGTGCACGTACCCGAGGGGGAGCCACCCGTGTGGGCGCGCGCGCCCGGCGAGCGCGGGAGTGGCGTGCTCGCGCTGAGCTACGGGATCGCAGCGCGCGACCACGTCCCCGACCGCTTCCTCGACGCCCACCTCGAGCTGTTCGCGATCCGTCACGAGCGGGGCCAGAAGCTCACCGACGAGGACGCGCTGCGCGACGCGGTCGCCCGCGCCGGTCTCGATCCCGACGCCGTCGCCGAGCGAGCCCACGCCCCCGACACCCTGCGCACGCTGGCCGCCGAGCACACCGAGATGGTCGACCGTCACGGAGTCTTCGGCGTCCCCACGTTCGTGGAGGGCGACGAGGCCGTGTTCATCCGGTTCATGGAGAAGGACCGGGTCGACGACCTCGAGCGGGCGCTCGACCTGCTCGCCTGGGTGCGCCTGAACGAGTTCAAGCGCACCCGGATCCCCCGCTGACGCAGACCGCCGCGGGATCAGCGGCGTGGACGGGGCACGGGTCCCGCGACGCGGGAGACGACCTCGACCCACTCCGCGTAGCCGGGGTCGAGCCAGCCGCGGTGCCGACACGGCGTCGCCCGGTCGTGGAGGTAGCAGTGCGACGTGGGCGCGTCGTCGGCGAGGTCGATCAGCTCGTCGGCACGGGGGTGGGGCCCGGCGGCTCCGAGCAGGTCCACCAGCGCGAGGCACGCGAGCACGCGGCTGCGACAGCCCGGACAGGCCGAGATCGTCGCCTCGTCGAGTCCGGCGGTCACCGCGAGGAGCGACCCGGCATCCTCGTCGTCGAGGACCACCTCCGCTCCGTCCTCGTCGAGGAACGCGAGCGCGCCCACCGGTGCCCGCCGTACCGGCTCGGGTCCCCGCTGGATCACGACCGCCGACGGTAGCGCCGCCGGTAGCGTCGATGCCCCGGCGTCCGCCGGCGACCCGTCTTGCTGCCGAGGAGCGCGATGCATGCCGTGACCGTGGTCGACGGTGACCTGCAGTGGAGGGAGCATCCCGACCCCGAGCCGGGAGCCCACGAGCTGCTGGTCGCCGTGCGCGCCGCCGGCCTCAACGGCGCCGACATGCTGCAACGGCGAGGCCGGTACGCCACACCGGCGGACGCGCCCGCCGACGTGCCCGGCCTCGAGCTCGCGGGCCCGGTGGTGGCAACCGGCCCCGGCGTCGAGTCGTTCTCCGTGGGCGACCGGGTGATGGCGGTCGTGGGGGGCGGCGGGCAAGCCGAGCTCGCCGTGGTCCACGAGCGCACCGCGCTGGCCGTGCCCGACACCGCCGCCTGGCCCCACGCCGGCGGCTTTCCCGAGGTGTTCACCACTGCGCACGACGCGCTCTTCACCCAGTGCGCTCTCGGCCCGGGCGAGCACCTGCTCGTCCACGGCGCGGCGGGCGGCGTCGGGATCGCCGGCGTGCAGCTCGGGCTCCTCGCGGGCGCGCGCGTGACCGCGACGGTGCGCAACCCCCACCTCGTCGACGGCGTGTCGGCGCTCGCACGCGGCGGCGACGCGCTCACGGTGGTCGCGCACGACGCCTGGAGCGAGCACGGCCCGTTCGACGTCGTCCTCGAGCTCGTCGGCGCGCCGAACCTGGCCGCGGACCTCGGCGCGCTCGCGGTGGGCGGGCGGATCGCGGTGATCGGCGTCGGGGGCGGCGCACGAGCCGACCTCGACCTGCTCACCCTGATGTCGAAGCGGGGACGGATCCACGGCTCGACCCTCCGCGCCCGGCCGCTCGAGCAGAAGGCCGACGCCGCCCGCCGGGTGGCACGTCACGTGCTCCCCGCCTTCGCGTCGGGCCGGCTCCGCGTCCCCGTCGAGGCGACCTACCCGATGTCCGATGCCGTGCTCGCCTACGACCGCTTCGCGGCCGGCGGGAAGCTGGGCAAGATCGTGCTCGTGGCCTGAGCCCGCTCAGCGGGCGATGTAGACGATGACGCGCGGCGGCCGGTTCGCGGCGTCGACGGTGAACGGCCGCTTCTCGTCGAGCCCGATCATCCACGTCACCTTGTCCTCTTCGTCGAGGAGCTTGCGGACGATCTCCGTGTGGTGCATGCCGTCGAGCCGCAGTCGCAG
>BTUT01000275.1:0-4883 GCA_045862935.1 Acidimicrobiia bacterium | reverse complement strand
CATGGCGGGCGCGACGCCCTGGGGCGGTGGCGCGCCATCGCGCCCCACGCCGCGAGCTGCTGCATCGACCGGTTCATGCGGTTCGATACGACAGTCAGATGGACGTCGCGCAGCCCCGCGAGCACGTCGCGCTGCGACTCCACGAGCTCCGCGGTCCCGAGGAGGTGGTCGTAGACGTCGCGCAGGTACATCAACGCCCGCTCGCCGATCGCCGGATCCTCGCGTCGCAGCAGCGCACCGACCACCTCCCGCAGGGGGATCACCTGGTGGCGGAAGTCCGTGAGCAGGCGCCCGGTGTCGAAGAGCTCGCGGGGTGTCTTCGGTGCGCGGGGCTGGCTCTGGTCGTCGTCGTCGAGGAGCAGCGCTTCGGCGTGATCGAGCCGCTCGTCGATCGCGTCCGTCACCGCGAGGAAGCGATCGGTGACGACGTCGAGGAAGGCCCACAGCACGAATCCCTCGTCGAACTGGGCGTCGTGACCGCTGTGCACCGCCAGACGGCGGTGGATGTCGTCGATGGGGAACGGGTCGGGGTCGTGGGCGAGAATGGGGTCACGCCCGTCGAGTGCGTGGCGCACGGAGCAGACCCACCCGTCCCCGAAGAGCAGGTCGATCTCGCGCTCGGCGAGGTGTCCGTCGAGCACGCTGCAGTCCCGTACGGCGACGTGGAACAGCCGGCCGTGCTGGCGCAGCTTCGTGCGTTGGCCGGCGTCGGCCGAGCCCTCGCGGAGGTCCTCGAGCAGGAGCTCGCCGAGACCCAGGTGATGGTCGAGGAGCTCCAGCTCGGCCAGCTCGAAGTCGGTGACGTCGATCCACGTCGTCGCGCCGGGCGTGCTGATCTCGCGCAGCGCGGACTCGGGGTCGAGCTGCTCCGGAGCGGACACGCCGGCGGTGAACCGGCTGGCGGTGATCACGGGCTCCGAGCCTACGACGGGCGGAGGCGCGCCGAGCCGCTCCTCAGATGGCCGACACGGGCCGCGTGAGCGCGGTCGCGATGCCGTCGAGGAACGACCGGACGGCCGACTCCGCGACGCGCTCGACGCGGTGCGTCGTCACCGCCTCCTGGGCGGGACGTCGGTAGGTCGCGCCGAAGGCGAGCAGCGAGCGCGTGGCGCCCACCGGCGCGACCTCGAGGTCGCCCGAGAGGTCGGGGACCGCGGACCCAGTCGACCCACCCGCGCCGGTCGTCCCGGCCGGTCCGCCCGACCCGCTCAGGAGCCACATCGGGACGAGGAGGCTGGTCGCCCGGGCCCGGGCCGGACCGATCTCGAGGTGCACGGGCCCGAAGCGCTCGCGCAGATGGTCGCCCTCGTCGAACAGGCTCACCACCACGTCGCGCGCGCGCTCGATGGCCACCTCGGCGATGGGCGAGAGCCACGAGGTGTCGGCGACGAAGCGAGGGGCCACCGACTCGAACGGCTGGCCCACGTGGACGAAATCCCGAACGAACATGGCGGCGGTCTCGAGCGTCTCCCCCGGACCGGTCGGACGGTCCGTGTGTGGTGTCGGGACCGACGTTGCCCGATGGTGCTCAGCCCGTGGGAGGGGAGAAAGTCCCGATCTCACACGGGACACGCCACATGAGACGGGTCCCGCCGTGGTCGCCGGGCCCGACCTCGCAGGATCCGCCCCAGTCGCGGGCGCGGGCCCCGAGGTTGACGAGGCCCCGCCCGTGTCCGCTGCGGGGCTCGGCCGCGGGGTCGATGCCGCGCCCGTCGTCGACCACCTCCAGCCGGAGGCTTCCACCGTCGCAGGCCATCGTCACCTCGACCCGGCGCGCGTTGGCATGGCGCGCCGTGTTGGCGAGGGCCTCCCGGAGCGCGGCGAGGGTCGCGGCGGCGATGTCGGGCGCGACACGGTGGTCCACGTCGGCGCCGAAGCGGACCGTCGCCTCGAGGTCGGCGTTGCGGGTCATGCTGTCGACGAGGGCGAGCACCGAAGCGGTCAGCGCGGGCCGGTCGGACGGCCGCAGCTCGAGGTCGAAGATCGTCGCCCGGATCTCGTTCACGATGCCGTCGAGCTCGTCGACGGTGGACTCCACCCGGTCGGCGAGGTCCCCGGCGGGCAGGCGAACGGCCGCCTGGAGGGCCATGCCGGCCGCGAACAGTCGCTGGATGATCTTGTCGTGGAGGTCGCGCGCGATGCGCTCTCGGTCGCGCAGCACCGCGAGGTCCTGGAGACGCGCGTGGAGCCGGGAGTTCTCCACCGCGACCGCCGCGATCGCCGCGAGCGACTCCACGAGGATCTCGTCCTCCTCGCTGAATTCGTGCCGGTCCCCGGCGGAGGCCGCGCCGCGATCGCCCGGCCCGCCCGCCGTGTCCGGGTCACCTGACCCCCGCTTCTCGCAGAGGTACAGGTTGCCGAAGACGTCGTCGCCGATCCGGATGGGCACGCCGAGGAACGACCGCATCGGTGGGTGGTGCGGCGGGAACCCGTACGCCGCCGGGTGCGCGGTGAGGTCGGGGAGGCGGATGGGCTTCGGGTCGGCGATGAGCAACCCCAGCACGCCGCGGCCCGAGGGCGGCGACCCGATGGCCGCGATCGTGTCGTCGTCGAGGCCGGTGGTCACGAACTCGACGAGGCTCGTGGCGTCCTCGCTCAGCACGCCCAGCGCTCCGTAGCGGGCGTCGACCAGCGTGGTGGCCGCGTCGATGAGGTGGCGCAGGATGTCGGGCAGGCTGAGCCCGGACGCGACCCCGGTGACCGCCGACAGGAGGCGGTGCAGCGCCTCGGCGGGGAGCCCGTCGTTCACCGCATCGTCCAACGCCGGTGACCCTCCGTACCCGCCGCCGTATGCTCGTGTCGTGCCCGAGCCCGCCCTCGATCCCTCTGGCGCGCCCGATCCTATTCGGGTGTTCCTCCTCGACGACCACGAAGTGGTCCGGCGCGGCTTGCGCGACCTGCTCGAGACCGCGGGAGGGATCGAGGTCGTGGGTGAGGCCGGCACCGCCGACGAGGCGATGCGTCGCATCCCGCCCACGCGGCCCCACGTGGCCATCCTCGACGTCCGGCTCCCCGACGGCGACGGGGTGGCGGTGTGCCGCGACGTGCGCTCGGCGCACCCCGAGATCCACTGCCTGATCCTCACGTCGTTCAGCGACGACGAGGCGCTGTTCCAGGCGATCATGGCCGGTGCGGCCGGGTACCTGCTCAAGCAGGTGCGCGGCACCGACCTCGTCGACGGCATCCGGCGGGTCGCGGGCGGGCAGTCGCTGCTCGACCCGGCCGTCACCGCTCGCGTGCTCGAACGGCTCCGCACGCCCCCCGACCACGACGAGCGCCTCGCCCGGCTCACCGAGCAGGAGCGCCGCATCCTCGACCTCATCGCAGAGGGCCTCACGAACCGTCAGATCGCACAACGGATCCACCTGGCGGAGAAGACCGTGAAGAACTACGTCTCGAACCTCCTCGCGAAGCTCGGCATGGAGCGCCGGACCCAGGCCGCGGTGTACGCCGCCGGCCTCAAGAGCGCCGACCGTCCCGCCCGGAGTTAGGCGCGCCGATCGCCCGCTCCGGGCGTGACGGCGGGCGTGACGGCGCCGACTCAGTCGGGGACGGGGACGATCACCACGGGGACCGGCGCGTGGTTCGCCAGCGAGCTCGCGACGCTTCCGAGCAGCAGGCCCACGAAGCCCCCGCGGCCACGCCGGCCCACCACGACGAGCGCCGCGTCCTCCCGTTCGACGAGCTGGGTGATCGCGCCCACCGCGTTGCCCTCGTAGAGCTCTGTGCGGAACGGGATGCCCGCGTCTCGCAGGGGCGCGCACCATTCGTGGAGGGCGTCGCGCATCCCCTTGCGCAGCTCGTCGTCGATGACGAACGGCGGGGCGGCCACCGTGGGTGGCGGGACGGCCATGCTCACGTCCATCGAGTGGACGGCGATCACCTCGGCGTCGAGCTCCGGTGCGTACTGCACGACCCACGCGAGCGCGGCACGCGCGCCCGGTGACCCGTCCAGCCCGATCACGATTCGTCGTTGGCTCATGGGACCAGTCTCGCGGGCGAGGTGGGCCGGCCCCCTGATTTGAGGACCTTGGTCCCGCGAACGAGGTCGCAAGGCCCTCGCGGCTCCGCGGTCGGGACGGCGAGGATTGGGGGATGCGAGTCCTCGTGGTCGGGACCCTGCCCGGCGCCATCGACCGGGCGGAGGAGGCGCTGCGCGCGGGCGGCCACGAAGTGGTCCACTGCCGCGACGAGCACGCCGGCACCTTCCCGTGCACCGCGCTCGACGAGCGTGGGACCTGCCCGTTCGAGGTGGCGCCGGTGGACGTGGTGGTCACCGCGCGCGACCGGGCCTGGCCGCGCCCGTCGCCGCTCGAGGACGGAGCGATCTGCGGCATCCACCGGTTCGTGCCGCTCGTCGTGCACGGGACCACGGTGCTCGAGCCGTTCGAGCGGTGGGCCGTGGCCGAGACCGAGACCGACGAGGAGCTCCTCGCGGCCGTCGAGCGCGCGGCCACGGCTCCACTCCCCGAGCACGGCGCGGCCGCCACCACGACGATGCGCGAGCTGCTCGATTCCCACGGCATCTCGATGGACGGCAACGGCGTGGAGGTGCGCCGCACCGGAGGCCGGCTCGCGGTCACGCTGCGGCTCACCCCCGAGGCCGAGCCCCACGCCGCGGCCCTCACGGTGAAGATGCTCACCGTGCTCCGGTCCCTGGACCCCTACGCCGACGGGATCGACGTCGCGCGGGCCTGACGCGCTCGGTCTCCCGGCCCCGCTGTCCGCGCCGACGCGTACCATCCGGCGATGACCATCGACACCTACGACCTGACCGCCGCGCAGCTCGAGGCGCAGACCCGCACCTGGCTGAGCGAGAACCTGCCCACGGGTTGGATGGCGGCGATCGATGCCGGTGACCACGACCGATGGCAAGCGCTGCG
>BTUT01000274.1:0-4893 GCA_045862935.1 Acidimicrobiia bacterium | reverse complement strand
GTCCCGCCGAAGATGAGGAGGACGATGAGGAGGACGATGATGAGTTCGGTCGGGCCCAGGTTCATGGAAACCCCTTCGGCTGGAAGCACTCACAGGCTACCCGGGCCACGACCCCACGATCCGCTCAGGACCTCGGCCAGGAGCTCCACGTCGTCGAGCGCGCCCACGTGGAAGGGGACGCTGCCCACCCCGAGGATGATGGTCTCCACACCCAGGGCCCGCCACGCCTCGACCTGCTCGCCGACCTGCGCGGGCGTCCCGACCAGCCGCCCCACGCGCCATTCGGCGAGGGTCACGCCGTCGAGCACGCCCGGCGGGCTGTTGCGCCGCAGGCGCTCGAACCGGCGCTCGAGATCGCGCTCGTCCTCCCCGCAGAGCGCGTAGAGCCCGAGCGATCGCCACACCGTGGCCGGGTCACGGTCGAGCGCCTCACATTCCCGGTCGAGCACCGCGAGGCGCTCGCGGTACCCGTCGGGAGTCCACACCCAGCAGGTGTTCCACCCGTCGGCGAGCGCGGCGGCGCTCCGGAGCACGCGGTCGCCCTTGCCGCCGACGAAGAGCGGCGGACGCGGCACCTGGAGCGCGGGCGGATCGACCGTGGCGCCCCGCGCCCGGTGGTACCGGCCGTCGAAGCTCATCGGACCGCCCCCGAGGAGCCCACCCACCACGGTGAGCGCCTCCCGCAGGCGCTCGACGCGCAGCCCGGGACCCGGCATCGGCATCCCGATCGCCTCGTAGTCGGGCTCGTACCAGCCGGCGCCGAGGCCGACATCGAGGCGTCCTCCCGTCACCCGATCGAGGGTCGCGAGCGACTTCGCCAGCACGGCGGCCGGGCGCAGCGCCTCGCACAGCACGAGCGTTCCGAGCCGAGCGCGCGTGACCACGGTCGAGAGTGCAGCGAGCGTGGCGATCGGCTCGAACGCGCCGTACCGGGTGGCGGGCCCTCCGTACTTCGCGAGGTCGAGGAAGAGGTGATCGGAGAGCCACAATGAGTCGAGACCCCACGTCTCGGCCATCCGGGCGTGGTGCGCGACGGTCTCGTAGCGCAGCGGCGACTCGCCGGGCACCGAGTAGTCGTACTGCGGGAGCGCGAGCCCGAAACGCACCGAGCGAGCGTATGCCGCCCGGGCATCCCGGGCGGTAGCGAGCGACCCGAACCGCCGAGCGAGCGTATGCCGCCCGGGCATCCCGGGCGGTAGCGAGCGGGGGTTCGCCCATACTGGGGCCGTGCTCGAGTGCGTGGCGAACGTCTCGGAAGGCCGCGACGCCCGGGTGCTCGACGCGCTGAGCGCCGCGTGCGGGCCCGTGCTGCTCGACCTCCACGTCGACGCCGACCATCACCGCTCGGTGTTCACGCTCGCGGGTCCCGGTGAGCACGCGGCCGAGGAGGCGGCCCGCGCGCTGGCGCGGGCCGTCGCCGCGCACGTGGATCTCCACGGGCACCACGGAGTGCACCCGCGACTCGGCGCGCTCGACGTGGTGCCGTTCGTGCCCCTCGACGAGCCGATGGCCGCGGCCGCGGGTGCGGCGCAGGCCTTCGCGGCGTGGATCGCCCGCGAGCTCGGGGTGCCGACCTTCCTCTACGACGCCGCCGACCCACGGGGCCGGTCGCTCCCGGCGCTCCGCCGCGACGCGTTCCACACGCGCGGCCCCGACCACGGCCCCGATGCACCTCATCCGCACCTCGGCGCTGTCGCGGTCGGCGCGCGTCACCTGCTCGTGGCGGTCAACTGCTGGCTCGCGAGTGGCGAAGTCGCCACCGCCCGCGCGGTGGCCGCGGCCGTTCGTGAGCGTGACGGAGGTCTCCCGGGTGTCCGCGCGCTCGGCTTCGGCCTCCCCCGCTCGGGTGGTGCGCAGGTCTCGATGAACCTGGTGGACCTGGAGCGAACGGGGATCGAGGCCGCGTGCACGGAAGTCCGTGACCGCGCCGCGGCCGCCGGCGATCAGGTCACGCGGGTGGAGCTGGTGGGGCTGCTCCCGGCGGCCGAGCTCCAGCGCACGAGCCCCGACTTCCGGGCGTGGGCCCGCCTCGACGCCGACCACACGATCGAGGCCCGCCTCGCACGTTCGCAGGAGTGAGCCCTGCGGACGGGAGCCGGAGCAGACCGGTCGATTCGTGGGCCGGTGTGGTCGGGCCGGGGACGAGCCGGAGACGGGCCGGGGACGAGGTCAGGCGCTCGCGACGCCGCGGCGCTCGAGCGCCCGCTGGCGACGGACCCGGCGTCGCTCCCGCTCGGAGAGGCCGCCCCAGATCCCGAACTTCTCACCCTGCGCGAGGGCGAACTCCAGGCAGTCCCCCCGGACCTCGCATCCCCGGCAGACCGACTTCGCCTCACGGGTGGACGCGCCGCGCTCGGGGAAGAAGAGGTCGGGGTCGACGCCCAGGCAGTTGGCGCGCTCCTGCCAGCGCCGCTCACCGTCGCGGCCGTCGGACTCGACCATTCGGACCAACTCGAATACCTGCACCGGCATGCCCCTTCGCGTGTGGGAATGACGCCGTTGGAATTACACGGGTGTTACTCTGGACCCCGAGACGCCGGCCGTGCAAGCGGAAGATGCCGCGGTGGGCTGATTTTTCGTCCCATTTGTGGAAATTGAGGCAGATCTCGGTGCGGGTCGAGGCCGTCCAGGGCGACATCACGACCGAGTCGAGCGACGCGATCGTGAACGCGGCGAACGCCGCGCTCGCGCCCGGAGGCGGGGTCTGCGGAGCGATCTTCGCGGCCGCAGGGCCGGAGCTCGCCCGGGCGTGCGCCGCGGTCGCACCCTGCCCGACCGGCGAGGCCGTCGCCACCCCGGGGTTCGCGCTCGGGGCCCGCTGGATCATCCACGCCGTCGGGCCGCAGTGGCGCGGCGGCGACCACGGCGAGCCCGACCTCCTCGCGTCCACGTACCGCCGGGTCCTCGAGGTCGCCGACGACCTCGGCGCCCGCTCGGTGAGCGTTCCCGCGATCTCCACCGGCATCTACGGCTACCCCCTCGACGCCGCGACCTCGATCGCCGTCGCGACCGTCCGCGCCACCCCCTCACGCGTCGAGACCGTGCGCTTCGTGTGCTTCGACCGCGCCACCCTCGAGGTGTACCAGCGCGCGCTCGCGACCGCCTGACCTCGATCGACGTGAGCGTGGCCTGCGCCCGCGAGCAGCTCAGCTCGCGCGGCGGTTCGCTCGACGCTGCTCGAAGAAGTCGACGAGCACGTAGTCGCCCAGCGTGTCGGGCGTCGTGAAGAACGCGCGGCCGCGGTTGATCCTCATCATCCGCTCGACGAACGAACGCAGAGAGAACGTCTCGTCGAGCATGAACGTGTTGATGCGAATGCCGTCGCGGGTGCAGCGCATCACTTCCTTCAGCGTCTCCTCGATCGTGACGGGAGACGGCGGGTAGTCGAAGTGCGCGTAGCCGTCGGGGGTGATGTGCGCGGTGGGCTCACCGTCGGTGACCATGATCACCTGCTTCGTGCCCGACTGCTTCGCGAGCATCGTGCGCGCGAGGAGCAGCGCGTGCTGCATGTTCGTTCCCCACTCGAAGTCCCAGCTCATCTCGGGCAGCTTCTCCGGGGCGACCTCGCGCGCCACCCGCCCGAAGCTCACGAGTCCGAGGTAGTCACGCGGATACTGGCTGCTGATCAGCGCGTGCAGCGCCATCGCGACCTTCTTCGCGGGAAGGAAGTTGTCGCGCATCGGCATCGACATGGACACGTCCAGGAGCAGCACGGTGGCGCTGCGCGTGGTCTGCTCGGTGCGCTCGACCTCGAAGTCGACCGGCTGCAGGCGGACCGGTGTGCCGGCCCCTTGGCGCCAGATCGCGTTCTTCACCGTCTGCTGCACGTCGAGCCGGAACGGGTCCCCCCACTCGTAGGGCTTGTGCTCGTAGGCCGGATCGTGCCCGGTGCCCGCCGCGTGCACCTCGTGACGCCCGGCGCGGTCCTTCACGAGCTTGCGGAACAGGTCGCCGAGCGCCTTCTGCCCGATGGCCCGCAGCCCGCGTGGTGTGAGCTCGAGCCGCCCCTCCCGCTGCTCGATGAGGCCCGCGTCCTCGAGCATGCGGGCGAGCTCCGCCAAGCGCTCGAGCGACCGGGCGGCGTCGTCGCCCAGCATCTCCCGGGCCCGCTCGATGTCGACCTCGGCCAACTCCCCAGGCTGCGTCGCCTGGCGGAGCAGGTGCTCGAGGTCGTCCATGTCACCGAGCGTGTCGAGGAGGCTCGGCATCTGCGCCATCGAGAGGGGGTCGTCGCCGCGAAAGCCCATCGACCGCTCCCACGGGAGCTGCGGGAACGCCTGTTGGAGGTTGCGGGACAGCTGGTCGACCTGCCAACGGAGGTCCATGTCCTCGAGGAGCGACTCCGCGAGCGCCTGGAGCTGCGCGCGCTGCTCCGGCGTCATCGAGTTCAGCAGCTGCTGCATCTGGGCCATCGACTGCGCCATCTGCTCGAGCAGCTCGTCGAGCGACTGCGGGTTGCCGGGGAAGAAGTCGCCGTAGCGCTCCATGAACCCGTCGAAGTCGGGCTCCTCGCCCCGCTCACGCTGCTCGAGCATGCGGTTCAGCTCCGCGAGCATGTCCTTCATGCGCTGCATCCGCTCGGGTGTGAGGTTCCCCATCCCCTCGGACATCTGGTTGAAGTAGCTCTGCACGAGCTGCTCGCGGAGCTCCGTCATCAACGCCTCGAACTTCTCGCGCGCGGCGTCACTCATCCACTCGTACTGCTGGAGCGACTGCACCCGGCTCGCGAGGTCGGGGGGGAGCTCGTCGAGCCGGCGGCGGTGATCGTCCGCGGCCTGCTCCACGATCTCCTGCTGGCGCCGATCGCCGCCACGCATCGCGTCGTCGACCCGTTGCTCGATCCCCTCGCGCTCCTCGTCGACGATCTCGCGCAGCCGTTCGGCGATCTCCTCG